>CAZULX010000275.1:0-6881 GCA_964621335.1 uncultured Streptomycetaceae bacterium | reverse complement strand
CCTTGTCGGTCTTCTTGCCCGCGAACTGGCCGGTCCCGGTCTGGGCATCGGCCATGACGGTCGTCATCGACCAGCCGAGATCGGCCTTGTCGGTGCGGATCTTCTCCATGTTCACCAGCGCCGCGCCCGGCTCGACCTGAACGTTGAGCTCGGCAAAGCGCTTGTTGACGACCTGCGACACCGCCGCCGCCATCGGCGTCCAGCTGCCGCCGGTCGGGCCGGCGCTGAAGATGACATCGGCTCTCTGGGCGAGAGCAGTGCCTACGGCGAGCGGAAGACAGATTGCGGCCGCGAGGGTGTGCCGCACGATGCAGGAAAAACACCGGCTAGGATTTTTAATCATGATGGCCTCCTCCCCACTGTTACCGTATCCCGCGTATTACGGCGTGTCAACAGCCGGTGCAGCGTTGATAGGGTAACCTCCCGGAATAAACAGGGAGAAAGCGATGGGCGGCAGGCTGTTGAAGGTCGAAGTTACCCGGGCGGGCGTTGCACCGTGAGCCCCTCATCGTTCGATTTCGCACCGCTTTTCCCCGCGGGGCTGCCGGCCCCGGCGGCGCGCTGGAACGGGCGCGTCAAGTTCGATTTCACCGGCGGCAACAACGACGCCGACAGCCTGCCCCTCGACGGGCTGATCGCCGCCGCCAACGCCGTGCTGAAACGCGAGGGGCGCACGCTTTCGACCTATGGCCTGGCGAGCGGCCCGCAAGGCTACCGGCCGCTGCGCGAGTTCCTGGTCGGCAAGCTCAAGGCCGATGCCGGCATCGCCTGCACCGCCGACGACATCCTCATCACGTCGGGCTCGCTGCAAGGGCTCGACCTCGTCAACGCGACGCTCCTCGAGCGCGGCGATACCGTCATCATCGAAGAGGATTGCTACCAGGGCTCGATCAACCGGCTGATCCGCATGGGCGTCACGCCGATCGGCATTCCGCTCGACCGCGAAGGCATGCGGATCGATGCGCTCTCGGCCGCGCTCGACGATCTCAAGCGCAAAGGCAACCGCCCGAAATACATCTACACCATTCCGACGGTGCAGAACCCGACCGGCACCATCATGCCGCTGGAACGGCGACAGGAGATGCTGTGGCTGTCGGCGACGCACGGCGTGCCGATTTTCGAGGACGATTGCTACGCCGACCTGATCTGGTCGGGCCAGCGCCCGCCGGCGCTTCACGCCATGAGCGAACGCGGCGGCGTCATCCACATCGGCTCGTTCTCCAAATCGATCGCGCCGGCGCTGCGCGTCGGCTACATCGTCGCGCCGTGGGAGGTGATGTCGCGCGTGCTTCCGCTCAAGACCGACGGGGGCTCGGGCGCGCTCGAGCAGATGGTGCTGGCGGAGTACTGCACGGGAAATTTTTCCAGGCACGTCCCGGTGCTGCGTCGAGGCCTCCGCGCCAAGCTCGAGACGCTGATGGAATCGCTGAACGAGCATTTCGGTGGGGCGGTGGAGTTCGACGATCCCAAGGGCGGCATCTTCCTCTGGATCAAGCTTCCCGACGAAGTCGACGCGGCCAGGCTCTACCAGCCCGCGCTCGCGGCGGGTGTCGCGATCAATCCGGGGCCCGAGTGGTCGGTGAACAAGGCCCACGCCCGCAGCCGGGTGCGGCTGTGCTTCGCGAGCCCGAGCCACGAGGAAATCCACCAGGGCGTGGCGATGCTTGCAGACGTCTGCCGCCGCGAGTTCGGCGTGCCCGGGCCGGGCGCCACGGCCGATCGCGCGGGGTAGCGGCGATCCATAGCCGCATTGTTCGGGTTGCCGGGCGTTGATTACCGGCACCCGCCCGTACGCGCCCCTCGCCGGGTTGTTCGTGGTGAGCCTCGGCGCCTCGCTCGCCGCGATGGACCTCGCGGTGAATGTCGCATTTCCGTCGATCTCCGCCGCATTCGCGCTGGAAACGCGTTCGATCCGCTGGGTGGTGATCTGCTACGTGCTGACTTACTCCAGCCTGATGCTGGCGTTCGGCAAGCTCGGGGACCGCATCGGCCATCGACAGGTTTTTCGCGCCGGCCTTGTCGTGAGCGTGCTCGCTTTCGTGCTGTGCGCGCTCGCCACCGATTACCCGAGTCTCCTTGCGGCGCGCATCGTGCAAGGGGTTGCAACGGCGTTGGTGCTGAGCTGTGCGCCTGCACTCGCGACGCTCCTTTTCGATGAGAGCCGGCGCGTAAGCGCACTCGGAAGCTACGCCAGCCTGACGGCGCTGGCGGGCGTCATCGCGCCGCTGGTCGGCGGCGCCAGCATCGCGGCGCTGGGTTGGAGCGGGGTGTTCTGGTTTCGCGCGCCGCTCGCGTTGCTCGCGCTTCTGCTGCTGCCGCTCCTTCGGCACGCCGATCAGCCGACGCTCGCGCAGCGCGGCCCTCCCGACTTTGCGGGCTCGATACTGCTCGCGACGAGTCTCGCGTTCCTGCTGCTGACGCCCGCGCTGCTCGACGCGACTGCAGCGGGCGGGTATGCACTGGTCACGGCATCGATCGGGCTCACCGCCCTCTACGCATTCGCAAGGCACGAACGGCGCGCGCAGGATCCGGTATTGCCGCCTGGGCTCGTGCGCGACGCGGACTTCGTGCTGCCCAATCTCGCAGGCATCGCCGTCCACTTCGTCGCCTTCGCCGTGCCGCTCCTGGTGCCTTACTACCTCACGCGCATTGCGGGCTATCCTCCGCTCGAAAGCGGCGGGGTGCTCGCGCTGTCGCCTGCGGGCATCCTGATCGGCTCGGCGCTGGCAGCGAGGACGGCCGGTCTTCTCGGCGTACGCAGGACCGCGCTGCTGGGCGGCGCCCTGGTGGCGGCAGGGAGCGTGACGATCGCATCGTGGTCGGGCATGCCGTGGCTGCCCCTGATCCTCGGCGCTTTGCTGTTACACGGCATCGGCGTCGGCCTGTTCCAGGTGGCCTATACCGACATCGTCGTCGCCGCCCTGCCGCGAGGAGAGCGCGGCGTCGCCGGCAGCCTCACCATGGTGACGCGCACGGTCGGCGTCATGAGCGCTGCAACGGCGCTCACCGCGCTTCTGCACATGACCGAAAGCCGCGCGAGCGCCGCGGGTGCCTCGGAAGCGGTGGCGTTCGCGGAGGCTTTCGCGACGGTGTTCCTGTACGCGGCGTTGTCGCTCGTCGCGTTCTTTACGCTGAGTGCGCTGCGCCGGCGCACGTGGTCCGGAGGTTGATCATCCGCTACGCCGCAGGCGCGGCGTCAAAACTCCGACCGGCGCCGTCGATCCGACCTGCCGCGGCGCCTGCCGGGCCCGCGTTTGCGCTCCGCGGTCGTGCGGCGGTCGTCGTCGCGGTCGCGCCGGGTGCTGCTGTTGCGGCGGTCGGCGAGCGCGGCTTTCTGCTCGGCTTTCGCCGCGGTCAGCCAGCGTATGCCTTCCTGGTCGATGTAGTAACACTCCGAAAAATCGATGATCACGGTGTCGTGTGCAGCGACCGCACTGTGGTAGGTCGATTCGACGACCGGCAACGAGCCGTAATAGAGGTTGCCTCTCACCTTCAGCACGTTGCCGACCAGGCTCACGTCGGGATGCGCCTGTTCCCACTTCGAATAGGCGATGGCGAGGATCGACCCGACGATCACCGCGCCGAAGAGATCGAGGAACAGCACCGCCAGGAACGAGGCCAGGAACACCACCCGTTCCCGGCGATCCTTGAGGTGAGGCTTGATGTCCTCCCAGGCGATCATGTTCGCGCCGAGCAGCATGATGACGGCGGCCATCGCCGGCATGGGGATGATGGCGATCAGGTCCGCGAGGAAGAGCACCATCGCGAGGAGGATCAGCGCCGAGATTGCCGAGCTCAGGCGCCCGTGGCCGCCGAGGCTGTAGACGAGCCACATGCGGTTGAAAGACGCGCAGGTGGGGAGCGACGACAGAAAAGGCAGCACGCAGTTCGATACCGCGTCGGCGAAGATGCCCTTGCGGCTGTCGGTAAAGGCGCCGATCTTGCGGTTCATGCGCCGCATCGCCGCCACGGTCTGGAAGAGCCCCAGCAGCGCGAGGGTCACCGCGCCCGGCAGAATCGAGATGATGTCCGACATCGCTTCCTGGCTGAATGTGGGCAGCGACGGAAAGACGAACCCTATCGACGACAGATTTGCGATCTGCTCGATCATCGTATTCTGCAGGCCGACCGTGGCGTTCAGGTACTCCGAGTACGCCGTGCCGGCGGCAACCCCGATCAGGAGCGCCCAGTTTCGCAACGGGCCGATCTGCCGCAGCACGAGACTCGTGATCAGGGTAATCATTCCGATCTCGATGGCGTACAGGTTGCCGATCTCCAGGACCGTCAGGAGCGACTGCCACGCGATCCACAGCGGCCAATCGACCTGGGTATTGATCGGCAGGCCCGCAAAGCTCGTGAGGGACTTGAAGATGAGGAAGAGCCCGATGCCGCAGATGAGCCCGTTGATGATCGGCTCGTTGATGAGGTCCAGCATCCGGCCGAGCGGGCGGATGACGAGGAAGAGCAGCTGGATCAGGCCCGCCAGCAGGATGAGCGTCAGCGCGTAACCGATGTAGTCCGCGCCGAACGGCGGCGCTATGGGCAGCAGGGTGATTCCGATCGCCGCCGACATGGTGGTGTTGGGGCCGCCGCTGAACACGCGCGAAGGGTTCAGCAACGCGGTGAACAGCACGCCCCAGATGGCCGCATAGATCCCGAAATGCGGCGGCAGTCCTGCGAGCGTTGTGGAGAAGGCGATCGCCTGCGGGAGCGTCACCACCGCGAGCGTCAATCCGACCAACAGATTGCCGCGCAGGCTGGGCAGGGTGCGCGGAAAACCGCCGGTGAGGACTCTCGGCGGCACGGCTAGTCGGACGCGGGCGGCGTGGCGTTGCTCCCGAGCGAGTCGGCGTAACGAGTGAGCGGCGGCATGACGGTCATCATCAACTGCTGCCAGGCGGCCACGAGAGGACCCTGGCGGTCGCCGGCGGGCCGCGGCAGCGTGCTGAGATAGTAGGCAATATCCCGACACTGCTGATTGTCGAGGCTGCCTTCCTGCCCCAGCGGCATGTTGTGGCAGATGTAGCCCGCCATGACCGTGTTGATTCTCCCGAAATGCATGCGCGAGTCGAGGGTGAACGATTCGGGGCCGGCCAGGGCCGGATAGAGCACGCGTCCCTCTGCGACCATGCCGAGGGCCTGGGGACCGTGACAGCTCGCGCATTTCTCGCGGTACACATGAGCGCCCCGCACGTAGTCGTCGCCGCGCCGCAGCGTCGTGGCCGCGGGAACTTCGTCCATACCCTGTTCAGGGTAGCGATGGCCCATCTTCAGATCGAGCGCGGCGGAGAGGAATCGGCTGTAGGCGGTGACGTCGCGAAGGAGATCGTCGGCGCCGTTCGGCTTGAAGCCGTTCGACGAATTGATGTAGCACTGCATCTGGCGCAGCTCGTAGGGCAACAGGAGGCCGGTAAAGCGATCGTACATGTCCGCCATCACCCAGGAGGCGGCAAGACCGTTGGACCCGACCAGCCGTTTGCCCGCGGCGTCCTGTTTGTCCCCCACGTCCTGGTGGCAGTGATCGCAGCTTGCATGGCTGCTGCGCATGTAGCGGCTCGCGTTCCAGCGCTCTCGCGCGCCGGACTTCGCGAGTTGCCCCTGCGTATCGTCGATGATGTTGCAGCCGCGCTGGATCGCGCGCACGTCCTCCTCGCTGTAGCCCCGGAGCTCGCTCGTGCGGCCGGTCGTCTTCCGGAGATACGGCGAGCGGTACGCTTCGCCGGGACGCAACGCGTAGCCTTCCAGCTTCGCCTTGCACGCAGCAGTGAGATCGACTGCGGCCAGGCGCTGCGCGTCGCGCTCGGCGTGCGTGTGCACCGCCAGCAGATAGAGGCCGCCCAGCACCGATACGATGAGGGTGACCTTCAGAAGCTTTGCCCGCGTAGCCGTCATGAGCCCTTACGCGCGCCTTCGGTCAGCTCGAGATGGTGCGCCACCGCGCGCGCGAGTATGCGGAGGTCGCGTATCGCAGGGTCGTAGAGCGTGGGGATGAATCCGTCCATAGGACCTGCATAACACTGCATGACCCGCTCTTCGAAGGATATTCTCTTGCCGAGCTTTGCGTCGAAGCGATCGGAATTTACGAAGCCGTAAGCCAGGGCCTCGACGCTATGACAGCCTGCGCAGGAATGTACGGGATCCCGGGCCGTCTTGCGCGTGAAGCGCCCGCCGTGCGCGTTCGTGAAATAAAAGAGGTTGTAGCCGTTTTGCACAGCCCGGGTGAAATAGCCGTCCGCGCCGAAATCATCCACGCCATAAGCCGCGCGAAACTGCTGCCAGCCGGGTTCGGACGCCACCTTGGAGTGAAACACCGGGAAGCCGGAACCGAAGTGGGCCCACAGCACGAAGACGGCGATCCCAGTCACTCCGGCAAGCGCCTTGCCGGTCCGGGCAAGCACACGTCGGGCGCCCGGTTCCTGCCGCTTACGCTCTTGTCGGTCGCCCGAGTTGGCCTTGTCCATGGCCGGACGGCTCAACGCGGCGCAGGGTCCGCCGGACCGATCACCGCGTTCACGATCTTACGGTGCGGATCGTAGTCTTTGTCCTCAGCCTTACTCATGCCGGTCAGGATGGCGGACTTCAAAACCTGCCGCCCTGCCTCGGTATTCTTGAGATTCACGAGCGTCGATTGAATGGACATACGCAGCTTCGGATGCATGGCGCGCTTCACGGCCACCGGCAACTGCAGCAGAGGCGAGGAGACCGCGAGCGTTACCAGCTCATCGGTGTTGATGGCCTTTTTGACCGCCGGCAAGTCGAGGACGCCGTCGCCTGCGCCCGCGACATCGGCCTGCCGGTGATACAGCGCGATGACGGAGTTGGGCGGGTTCACGGCGAAGAGGGACTTGTAGTCGTCGTTCTTCAATCCGGCCTGGAGCATG
>CAZULX010000274.1:0-2990 GCA_964621335.1 uncultured Streptomycetaceae bacterium | reverse complement strand
TCGAACTTCGCCTCGCTCCTCGCGCTCCTGTCGTATCCGTTCCTGGTCGAGCCGGTGTTGACGCTGGTGCGCCAGTCGGTGTCGTGGTCCGTCGCCTATGCCGTTTTCGCGGTGTTGTGCAGCGTGACCGCCATCGTCACGCTGCGCCGCGCGGGCGCCAACACAGACGACCATCCCGATCGGGCGGCGGCCGATGACGGCACGCCCACTGTTGCGCCGACCCTGGGACAGCGCGCGATGTGGGTCGCGCTGTCCGCGACCGGCTCCTGCCTGCTGCTCGCGGTCACCAACCATCTCACCCAGAACGTCGCTTCGATACCGTTCCTCTGGGTCGTGCCTCTTTCGCTCTACCTGGTCACTTTCATCCTGTGCTTCGACCACCCGCGCTGGTACGTGAGGCCGCTCTTCCTGCTGCTCGCGGCCGGGATGCTGCCGGCAATGGCGTGGTACAGCGAGTCCCTCGACCTGTGGAAAGCGGCGCCGCTCTATGCCGCGGGGCTGTTCATCTGCTGCATGGTCTGCCACGGCGAGCTCTACCGCATGCGTCCCGCCCCGAAGTATCTGACGACGTTCTATCTGATGATCGCGGTCGGAGGCGCGCTGGGGGCGCTCCTCGTCGGCATCGGCGCGCCGAGCCTCCTGTCGGGTTATTACGAGATGGGGATCACTCTCGTGGTCGCGTCACTGCTCTTTGCGTGGCGCACCGTCGGCACGCGGTGGTGGGTGACCGGTGCAGCCGCTGCGGTATGCGCCGCGACCCTTACCTTCGCGCTGCAGAACGTACACGAGTATCTCTCCGGCACGCGCGTCATCGTGCGCAACTTCTACGGCGTCGTGCGCACGAAGGATTTCACCGAGCCGGTGCCGTTCAGAGCGATGTACCACGGTCCGATCAACCACGGGGGACAGCTACTCGACGCGACGCATCTGCGGCACCCGAGCACGTACTTCAGCCTCACCAGCGGTTACGGCCGCGTCTTTTCGAGCCTGCCCGGCAAGCCGCGCAAAGTGGGGGTCATCGGCCTCGGCGCCGGCGCCCTCGCGGTCTATGCACGCAGGGGCGATCACTTCCGCTTCTATGAAATCGATCCTCAGGTCGCCGCGGTCGCGGTGTCCGAATTCACGTTTCTCCGCGATGCGCCGGCGCAGACCGACATCGTTCTCGGCGACGGCCGCCTCTCGCTCGAGCGCGAGCCGCCGCAGAGCTACGACGTCCTCGCGATCGATGCTTTCTCGGGCGATTCGATTCCGATGCACCTCATCACGCGTGAAGCGTTCGCGCTCTACGAGCGGCACCTCAAACCCGACGGGGTCATGGTGTTCCAGGCGACCAACCGCTTCGTGGACATCGCACCGGTCGTGGAGCGCCTCGCGGCCGAGCGGGGCTATACCGCGGTGCTCATTTCCGACCCTCACGAAGGCACCTACAACGACAAGTACGAGTACTGGACCTCGAGCACCGACCAGATCATCGTCACGCGCAACACCGCGCTGCTGACGGCCAAGCCGATCCGCTCGGCCGCCGAGCCGCTCGTGCCGCGACCGGATTTCCGCGTCTGGACCGACGACTTCTACAACCTGCTGCGGGTCCTGAAATACTGAGAACCGAACAGGTTGCGTCTGTCGTGGCGCTCGCCTAGCATCGACTTCGAAATCAGAGCCGCACGCCGAGGCCCACGCATCCCGGAGGAGCATGTTCCTTTACCCATTACACGCGCTCGCATCGTGCCGGTGCGGCGCAGCGCCGGGCGAGGGCGGTCCCGCGCACGTCGAGCTCGGCCTCATCTCGGAAGGCACGAACACGTGGCCGCTATATGCCGCGCAGTCGCTCGGGTTTTTCGCGCGCGCAGGGCTGCACGTCGAAGTGAGCGTCGTCGGCTCGTCGGTGAAGCAGCAGCAGGGACTGATCGGCGGTCGTTTCGACATCGGTTTTCAGCAGCCCGACCACGTGGTGCGCGCGGTGGAGCAGGGCTCGGACCTGGTGATTTTCGCGGCGCAGGGCCACGCACCGGAGGTGACGCTGGTAGCCGCGCCCGGGGCCAGCGCGATCGCCGAGTTGCGCGGGAAAACCATCGGCGTCGACGGCGCGCGCACCGGTTACTCGCTCCTCCTGCGGCGGCTCCTCGCGCGCGAAGGCATGGCCGAAAGCGACGTCGTGCTGAAGGAAATAGGCGGCTCCCAGGAGCGCTTCGATGCGATTCGTAACGGCGAGGCGGCGGCGTGCATGCTCAACGCGCCATTCGACGCGAACCTCATCACGGCGGGATACACCCGTCTCGCGCGCATGAGTGAATCGTTTCCGACCTATCCGGGCTCGGTCATGGCTGCGCGCCGCAGCTGGGCGGATGCCCACCGGCGCGAGCTCGCCGCTCTCGTAGGCGCGATCGAGGAGGCGCACGCCTTGCTGCGGAAGCCGGAGCACGCCGCGCAGGCGCTGAAGATGCTGCCGCAACGCCTGGCGATCGCTCCCCACGCAGCGGCCGCGGCGCTCGAGCAGCTTGCGACCCGCCCGCGCCCGCAGATCACCGCCGAGGGCATGCTGCAGGTGATCGAGACCGTCTGGGCGTCGGAAGGTTACAAGCGCCCGAAAGGCAGCCCCGAAAAATACATGGATCTCTCATACGCCGAGCCGCTTTCGTGAGGTACGCGGCGAACATCCGCCTGACGATGTCGAGTTGTATTTTCAATGGCCTGCGGAGCGGCTTCAGCCGCGTAGCAGGAAGCAACGTGAGGTTCTCATGACTGACCCACGGGTCGAAGCCGCCATATCCCACTGGGCGCCGCGCTTCGTCGTCAACGGCGTTCCGCTCACCGATTTCCAGGAAGTGACAGCGGGCGTGGGGCGCTGGGAAGACTGGTGCAGCGCGTGGAGCGCGCGCGCGGGCGTTCACGAAGAGCTCGGCGACAAAGCGCATGCCGAAGGCAATCACCTTTCAGCCGCCGGGCACTGGACGACGGCCGCGGTGTGTTATCACTTCGGCAAGTTCCTG
>CAZULX010000273.1:0-2689 GCA_964621335.1 uncultured Streptomycetaceae bacterium | reverse complement strand
CGACGCTGCGATGCGTGTGGAGGGCGCCTTTGGGCGCTCCGGTGGTGCCGGAAGTGTACATGAGGAGAGACTCGTCGTCTTCGTGCACCGGCAGCAGCGCGCCGGTCGAGACCGGGGCGGCGCCGAAGGCATCGACTGCATCGGGGTCGATGACCACGACTTCGACCCCGCGCTCGATGCCCGCCAGTGCCACTCTTACCCGCGGCTCGAGCTCCGCGCTGGTGAAGACGAGACGCGTGTCGGAGTGCCCGAGCACATACGCGAGCTGCGAGCGCTGTGCGAGCAGGTTGAGCGGCGCCACGGTATAGCCGCCGTACATGACGCCGATCAGGAGCCGCGCCGCCTGGTAGCCGTTGTGCAGCATGAGCGCGACTTTGTCCCCCCTGACGAGGCCGCGCGCCGCGAGGAAGGCCGCGAGCCCGCGCGAGGCGCTCTGGAGCGCCGCGTAAGTCATGACGGCGCCGGTCTCGGGCGCGATGAGATAGGTCGCGTCGGGCTGTTCGGCCGCGCGCGCGTCGACGTGGTGGCGGATCGTTCGCATCGACGCTACGCCGTCTTTCCGGCGTACGCCGGAAACCAAATTGACGTTGAACAATGGTTTCCGGCTCGCGTCGCGGCGCGACGGGCCCGGAATGACGACGCGCACCCTGCGGGGCGATTCAAGGTTTTATGCCGTGCTTTTTCCAGTAGTCCCGGAAAATGTCTGCAACGCCCGGCTCGCGCGGAGGGATCGTCCGCACGATGCGCGTCACGTTCATGAAGTGGCGGTAGTTCAGGTTCTCCGAGAAGCTGTTGCCGCCCCACGTGCCGCAGCCCATCGTGAGCGAAAAAGGAAGGCCGTTGTCGAAGCTGCCTCCGTTCGCGATCGCGTGCGCCTGGTTCACGATCACGCGGCACACCGTCATCTCGCGGCCGAGGCGCTCGATATGGGCATCGTCGCTGGTATGGATGCCGCAGGAGTGGCCGTCGCCCATGTAATCGTAGATGCCGCGCATCAGGCTGAATGCGTGATCGAAATCGCGCGCGCGGTACAGGGCGAGGACCGGCGAGAGCTTCTCTCCCGAAAAGGGATAATCCCTGCCCATTCCGGTTTCTTCCACCATCAGGCATTTCGCCGACGTGAGTTCGCTCCGCGTGAGTCCCGCGATCGCGCAGATGCGCGAGACGGGCTGCGCGGTGACCGCCGCGGACAGCTTGCCGCCGGGGAACATCGCTTTCTCCAGCAGCGCCTGCTCGCCCGGCGTGAGGAGCGCGCCGCCTTCGCTCTCGAGCGCCGCCAGGGTGCGCTCGTATACCGCGTCCAGGACGATCACGCTGTTCTCGGAAGAGCAGCTCGTCGCGTTGTCGAAAATCTTCGAGCGCATGATTTTTGCGGCCGCGTCCGCGACGTCCGCGGAGGCATCCACGATCACAGCGACGTTGCCCGCGCCGACACCGAGCGCCGGAGTCCCGCTCGAATACGCCGCCCGCACGTTGCTTTGCGAGCCGGTGACCACGACGAGGTCGGCCTGCTTCATGAGCTCGCTGGAAAGCGCTTTGGTGACGGGCTCCGGCAGGATCTGCACGAGATTTCCGGGTGCGCCGACGCGCCGCAGCTCTTCATGGATGAATTCGAGCAGCTTCGCGCAGGTCGAATAGCCCTTGGGCGACGGCGACAGGATGACCGCATTGCCGCACTTCAGCGCGTTGATGACGTTGTTCGCGGGCGTCGCGCCCGGATTCGTCGAAGGCACGACCGCGGCGACGACGCCGACCGGACGCGCGATCTCGACGATACCCAGGTGCGGATACTCCGCGATGACGCCGGTCGACACCGCGTTCTGAAGATCGCGCATGAGCCCCAGCGTCTTGCGATGGTTCTTGTCGATCTTGTCGGCGACGTTGCCGAGGCCGGTGTCGTGCACCGCGGTTTCGGCGAGCGCGCGATTGCGCGCCGGCTCCATGATCGCCCAGCCGGCCGCGGCGACGACTTCGTCGATCTGCGCCTGGTCGTAGCAGGCATAGACTTCCTGCGCGGCGCGCGCGCGCGCGACGAGGGCGCCGACGGTTTGCGCGGCGCTCGCCGTGTCCGGCCGGGTCTCTACGGTGGAGCTCATACGGTCCTTTCGATGGCAGTGCGGGCTCGACGCGTGCTTCGCCCGCGCTTATGATACCGCGCCACCCTCTGTCACCCGGTGATTGGGCAATGAACGCACGCCTCCTGTTCCCGCTCGCACTCGTTCTTGCGCTCGCCGCGTGCGCGGTGGAAGGCCCGCCCGTCTACGGTGACGTGGTGACGATGAAAGCCGATGCAGCCGCGTCGCACTCGGGCTATCCGCCGCCCGGAACGGTGTGGCGTCTCGAAGAGCGCGACCTCCAGGCGTTGAGCCCCGCGCCTTTCGTCGAGCCGCCCCCGCCGCCGAGACTGCCGCCGCCTTCGCGGCCCAACGATCCGCCGCCGCCGTACTACGGCACGCCTTACTACGGTCCCTATTACGGGCCGTACTGGGGTCCGAGCTTCCACTACTGGCGCCGCTGGTAGCGCGCCTGCCATGCTACACTCCGCGCCGTTACGGACAGGCATCAGGCAGTTTATGAGATGGAAGGCAAGAAGCACGTCAAATTCGGCGGGAAGCTCGTATTCGTCGGCTTCGGCTCGGTCGGACAGGCGTCGTTGCCGCTCATCCTGCGCCATATCGACATGCCGTAC
>CAZULX010000272.1:0-12250 GCA_964621335.1 uncultured Streptomycetaceae bacterium | reverse complement strand
GGCGGCACGCTGCGCTTCTATCCGGGCTCGCCGCTGATCGCGAAGCGCTTCATGCGCACGACCGACCGCATGGTGCTGAACGAGCTCAACAAGGTCGACCACGAGGAGCTGCAGCTCGTCCTCGCAAACGAGCCTCGCGTCGCGGTCGAGTGCCGGGACGCTTATCAGTCGCTCAAGGCATACCTTCCTCCGCCCGAGCGCCGCGGGCTCGTGCTGATCGACTCCTCGTTCGATCGCGCGCGCGAGCTCGACCGCATCGTGAAGGCGCTGAAGGAAGCTCAAGGCCGCTGGCCCACCGGCGTCTACGCGATCTGGTATCCGCTGATGGAGCCGATGGCGATGCGCGACTTCCTCGGCAGCATCGAGCGCTCGGGAATACGCAAGGTGCTGCGGATGGAGATCGTCGTGCGCGAGCGCGACGAGAGCGGAATCATCCCCGGATGCGGCATGCTCGTCGTCAATCCGCCGTGGCGCTTCGACGATGAAGCGAGGGCGATGCTGGAGTGGCTCGCGCGGAAGCTCGTGGTGAGCGGAAAGGGAGAATCGCGGGTCGAGTGGCTGGTGCCGGAGTAGGTGGCTGGTTTCTCGAATGTTAGAATCCGGCGCAGCAACTTCCGCTCTCCGAGGACCTCCGCAATGCCCCGCCATCTGCTACTCGTAATCTCTCTCGCGGCGCTTCTTCCTTCCGCCGCCGCCGCACAAACCTATCCGAGCAAACCGATCCGCATCATCGTGGGCTTCGGTCCGGGCGCGCCCGATACGGTGTCGAGAGCGTTCACGCAGCAGCTCTCGTCCCAGATGGGACAGCAGCTCGTGGTCGACAACCGCCCCGGCGCGAACGGCATCATCGCGGCGGACCTGGTGGCGAAATCGAACCCGGACGGCTATACGCTCCTCATCACCTCGGCCTCGTTCGCGGTCAACCCCAGCATCCATCGCAAGCTCCCTTTCGACGTGCGGCGCGACTTCGCGCCGGTGACGAATCTCGCGAACGGCGGCGGCTACATACTGGCGGTGAATCCTGCGGTTCCCGTGGGATCGGTGAAGGAGCTGATCGCGCTCGCGAAGAAGCCCGGCACCAAGCTCGCGTTCGGTTCCGCCGGCATCGGCAATACGCTGCATCTGGCGGGCGAGCTTTTCAACAAGCGCACCGGGACCCACATCGTGCACGTGCCTTACAAGGGCGCCGGGCCCGCCATCGCGGCGGTCATCGCGGGCGAGATCCAGATGATGTTCGTCACCACGCCCTCGGGGCTGCCGCACGTGCAGTCGGGACGGCTGAAGCCCCTCGCGTATACGGGTGCCAAGCGCGCGCCATTTCTGCCCAACCTGCCCACCATCGCCGAAGCCGGGGTGCCGCAGATGACCCTCGACTCCATGAGCTGGTACGGCATGCTCGCCCCCGCCAAAACCCCGCGCGCCATCGTCGAGCGGCTGCACGGCGAAGTGCAGAGCGCGATCAAGAGCCCGCAGGTGCGCGAGCGTCTGGCTGCATTGCGGCTCGAGCCCGTCGGCAATCCGCCCGCCGAGTTCCGCGCATTCCTCGACGAGCAGGTCAAGCGCTTCGCGGAAATCGTGAAGCTCTCCGGCGTCCAACCCGAATAACGATCCGGCTTGAGGCTGCGGAGCGATCGGCAGATCGCCGAAGGAAAGGAGGTTACGGAGGGAAACCATGGGTTTCCCTCTGTATCGTGATGCGATTTTTCAAGGGGTAGCACGGCTACCCCTCGTCCGACGGATACGGAGGCTTGGGATGAACGGAAAAATACGACGCGTGGTGACAGGGCACGATGCGAGCGGCAAAGCGATCGTTGTCGAAGACCGGCTCGCCCCCGCGGTGCGCACCAATCCGCACCGCCCCGGGCACATCTCGGTCGACCTCTGGAAGACCGACGCATCTCCGGTCATAGTGAAGGCGGAAGAAGCCGATCCGACCGCGGGCCCGAAAGTGATACATCCGCCGCCTCACGGCACGGTCTTCCGCATCTCCGAGATCGCGCCCGAGACCGCAGCGATCCGCGACATCGATCCCGAAAAAGCGAAGGAAGTGTTCAAGGCGATGGGCGCGGAGAACGCGTCCACTTTCGGGCAGAACCAGCGCCACCCTTTCATGCACCGCACCGAGACGATCGACTACGCAGTCGTGCTCGAAGGTGAAGTCGTGATGCTGCTCGACGACGACGAAGTGCATCTCAAGGCAGGCGACGTCGTCATCCAGCGCGGCACCAACCACGCGTGGAGCAACCGCTCCGACAAACCGGTCAAGATGCTCTACGTGCTCGTCGACGGCGAGTTCGATCCGGCGCTCAAGGCCAAATTCGGCGGCGGCCATTGAACCGTAAACCGGTTATTCGTAGGGTGCATTGATAATGCACCGGCCATTTCGCGGTGCGTCACCGACGCACCCTACGGGTCTGCCACCCTCCGCCAGAGCGACGGGGCGAGCGCGAGCGATTCACTGCCGCGCGAGGGCGTTCCATATTTTTTCCAGCCGCTTGTAGGACACCGGATAAGGAGTCTTCAGCTCCTGCGCGAAAAGCGAGACCCGCAGCTCTTCCAGGTGCCAGCGGAATGCTTCCAGCCGCGGATCGCCGACACCCGCTTTGCGCTGCTTCTCGAGGCGCTCGTCGAGGCGTTTCGTGAGCTGCGCGATGCTCTCGGTGTGCTTCGCATCGCGTTCGGGGCCGGCGCCGTACTTGTCGAGACGTAAGCGCATCGCTTTCAGATAGCGCGGCAGGTGCGCGAGCTGCTCCCACGGCGTGGCGCTGAAAAAACCGTCGTGCACCAGCCGCGCGAGCTGCGCGCGTATGTCCGCCGCGGGCCGCGCGAGCGGGCCTTTGCTCGCCGCAAGACGCGTCGAGACCTGTTGATATTCCGTGGCCATTGCGGCAAGCAGCCGCAGCGCGGCGTCGCTCACCGCCGGCAGGCGCGCGCGCGCACGCGCACGCTGTGCTTCGAACGCTTTCTGCGTTCGCGGCAACGCATCCTCGCCGATGAAAGCGCGGTCGGCGATCGCGTTGACGAGATCGTCCTTGAGTTGATCGGCGTTCACGGCACTGCGCAGCTGCAACGCCGCCTGAATAAAACCCGCGGGACCTTTCTCGAGCTGGCGCATTTGCTCCTTGAGAGAGAGGCGCATGAGCCTCCGAACGCCGCCGCGCATCGCTTCCTCCGCCGCACGCCTCACGTCGAACAGCCGTATCGCGACGCTGTCGCCCTCGTCCACGAGCGCGGGATAGCCGGTGAGCCTGCGTCCGCCGCGCGTGAAAGCAATCTCCTCGGGCAACTCCCCGAAATCCCACGCGCGCAATCCTTCGCGCTCGATTCCGGGCTCCGCCCTGGCGAAAGTGAGCTGCGCCGCCTGACCGAGCTGTCCCTTGAGCGCGAGGAGATCGCGGCCTACGCCAAGCTCGCGCCCCGCTTCGTCGACGACGCGGAAGTTCATGTGCAGGTGCGGAGGCAGCTTCTCGTCGCGCCACGCATCTGCGGGAACGGGCTCGCCGATGCGGCGCTGAACGAACTTGCGGAAAGTCTCGGCGAAGCTCTCCTTCATGCCTGCCTCCCGTCTCCCCCCGGGTGTAGGGTCGGGGATGAGGGACGGTTGAACCGACTCGAGGAATGCGGAGACCTGGTCCGGCAGCGGAAACAGCTGCCGGCGGATGTTCTTCGGCAGCGCCTTGATCGACGACGTGACTTTCTCGCGCAGGAAGCCGGGGACCAGCCAGTCGAAAGGCGTCTCCTCGAGCCGGTTCAGGAGCTGCAGCGGCACGGTGGCGGTCACGCCGTCGAGCGCGTGGCCCGGCTCGAAGCGGTAGCGCAGCTTGAAATCGCTGTCGGCGGCGTGCAGCGTGTCGGGAAAGAGCGCCTCGCTGATCTCGGCGGACGCGTGCTGCATGAGGTACTCGCGAGTGAGGAAAAGGAGCTTGGGCGCGTCCGCTTCGGCCTTGCGCCGCCAGCGCTCGAAACCCGCGGCGTTGTATATGCCTTCGGGCAGTATCGCGTCGTAGAACTCGTAGACCGTGTGCTCGTCCACCAGCACGTCGCGGCGGCGCGCTTTGGCTTCGAGCTCTCTCAGCTCCGCGACGAGCTTCTGGTTGTGCCTGAAGAATTCGCCCCTCGTCTCGAGCTCGCCCGCGGCGAGCCCGCGGTAGATGAAGATCTCGCGCGCTTCCAGGGGATTGATCGGTCCGTACTGCACGCGGCGCCGTGGCACGATCGTCAGGCCGTGCAGCGCCACGCGCTCGTACGCCATCACCATGCCGCGCTCCTTGTCCCAGTGCGGGTCGGAGTAATGGCGCTTCACCAGGTGCACCGCGAGAGGCTCTATCCATTCGGGCGCGATGCGCGCCGCGTTGCGCGCATAGAGCCGCGTGGTCTCGACGAGCTCGGCCGCCATCACCCATTTAGGCTGCGACTTGCGCAGCACCGAACCCGGAAAGATCAGGAAGCGGATGCCGCGCGCGCCGATGTACTCGGGCCCGTCATCGCTCTTGGTCCCGATGTTCCCGAGGAGCCCGGCGAGCAGCGCGCGGTGGATCTGCTCGTGCGTAGCGGGCTCCTCGTTGGGTTTCATCCCGAGCTCGCCGACCAGAGACGCGAGCTGGCCGTGGATGTCGCGCCACTCGCGCATGCGCCGGTGCGACAGGAAATGCTCGTGCAGGAGCTCGAGCAGCTTGCGGTTCGATTTCTTGTGCTTGATCGCGTCTTCTAAAAAGCTCCAGAGCTTGAGATAGGCGAGGAAGTCGGAGCGCTCTTCCTGGAACTGCTCCTGCGCGCGGTCCGCGGCCTCCGCACGGTCGAAAGGCCGCTCGCGCGGGTCCTGTATCGAAAGCGCGGAGGCGATGACGAGCACTTCGCGCAAGCAGCTCTCGCGCTGCGCGGCGAGCACCATGCGCGCGATCCGCGGATCGATCGGGAATTTCGCGAGCTGCCATCCGATCTGCGTGAGCTCGTTCTCCTCGTTCACCGCGCCGAGCTCCTGCAGGAGCTGGTAGCCGTCGGCGATCATGCGCGGGCTGGGCGCGTCGAGAAACGGAAAATCCTCGACGTCGCCTATGCGGAGCGCCTTCATGCGCAGGATCACCGCCGCAAGCGACGAGCGCAGGATCTCGGGGTCGGCGAAGTCGCGGCGCGCCGCATAGTCGTCTTCTGAATACAGGCGGATGCACACGCCGGGCGCGACGCGGCCGCAGCGGCCCGCGCGCTGGTTGGCGGAAGCGCGCGAGACCTTCTCGATCTGGAGCTGCTCGACCTTGTTGCGCCAGCTGTAGCGGTTCACGCGCGCGAGCCCGGTGTCGACGACGTAGCGTATGCCGGGCACGGTGAGCGAAGTCTCGGCGACGTTGGTCGCGAGCACGATGCGCCGATTGCCCGAAGGCTTGAAGACGCGGTCCTGCTCTTCGAACGAAAGCCGCGCATACAGGGGCAGGATCTCCGCGCCTTTCGGGTGGTGCTTGCGCAGCGCCTCGGCCGTTTCGCGGATCTCGCGTTCCCCCGGCAGGAATACGAGCACGTCACCGCCCGCACTCTCGCGCGCGAGCTCGTCGACCGCGTCGAGCACGGCTTCCTCCATGTCCTGGTCTTCTTCGTCCTCGTCGGCCGCTTCGAGAGGACGGTAGCGCACCTCCACGGGGTACATGCGTCCCGACACCTCGATGACGGGAGCCGGTGTACCCAATTGAGCGAAGTGTCTGGAAAAGCGCTCGGTCTCGATCGTCGCTGAAGTGACGATGACCTTGAGGTCGGGCCGCCGCGGCAGCAGGCGCTGGAGATAACCCAGCAGGAAGTCGATGTTGAGGCTGCGCTCGTGCGCTTCGTCGATGATGATGGTGTCGTACGCTTTCAGCAGGCGATCGCCCTGCGTCTCGGCGAGCAGGATGCCGTCGGTCATCACCTTGATGTAGGTATCGGACGAGAGCTTGTCGGAAAACCGCACCTTGTAGCCGACGGCGTGCCCGAGCGGGCTCTTGAGCTCGTGCGCGATACGGGCCGCGACGGTGCGCGCGGCGATGCGCCGCGGCTGGGTGTGGCCGATCAGTCCGTTCGTGCCGCGTCCGAGCTCGAGACAGATTTTCGGAAGCTGCGTGGTCTTGCCCGAGCCGGTCTCGCCGCTGACGATGACGACCTGGTGCTGTCGAATCGCGCGCGCGATCTCCTCCCGCCGCGCGACGACGGGGAGATCGTCGGGATACGTGGGCTTGGGGAGATTGGCGAGACGCCGTGCCGGGTCGAGTTTCAAATGACGGGCAAACAAAAGGCCGGCGGGAGCCGGCCTGGGGGATTATGCGTCGGATCGCGTTATGCCGGGACGTCCGGGTTGAGGCTGTAGACCCCCGTCAGCGTCGTTTCGCCGAGCACGTGCCCCTTCATCGCGTTGAGCGCCTCGGCGCCGCGGAACGTGCCGTTCACCGCAAGCTGCTCGACGTCGAGCGCATAGAGCGTGAACACGTAGTGGTGCGGAATCGTATCGTTCCACGGCGGGCACGGACCGTCGTAGCCGTAGTAATCGCCTTTCATCCCGTCCGTCGAAGCGAACCACGCCGTGTAGTCGTTCACCCCCTGCCGCGTCTCGCGCGGACCCTGGGGTCCGGGCTTGCCCTTCGACGTGACGCCGTCCGAGAACTCGCCCGCTTCGATCGGCCCGGAGTGCGGCTTCAGGTCGACCAGCACCCAGTGATAGAAATCGATGCGCGGCAGCGACGCCGGTATGGTGCGGCCTTCCTGGTTGACGTCATCGGGCTTCGACGGCACGTCGGGATCGTGACAGATCACGGCAAGCGATCTCGTGCCCATCGGAAGTTCGCTCCACGCGAGCTGCGGGTTGCGATTGGCTCCGAGGCTGACGTGCGAAGCCGGGTCCGGCACGCAAAAAGCGCATTCCGCCGGAATGCGGCCGCCGTCCGTAAGACTGGTACTGGTTAGCTTCACTGGTTCCTCCGTTCGGTGCGTCCCAGCTTTACAAGCTGCGATCTTCCCTCATCCCCAACCCTTCTCCCGAGGGGAGAATGGGGCGCTTTCGTGAACCCGTCTCCGTTCGGGATAGGGAAGGTTCAATAACGAAACACCGCGGCAAGACCGGTGCTGGTCGGCATGCTGCCGCGCGGCGCGACGATCGCCTGGCCGCCGGTTTTCAGCACACGCTCGGCGAGATCGTCGAGGATGTCGCCCGCGGCAGGCTCGTCGCGCGTGCGCCGCGGCATGCGGCCTTCGACGTGACCCGGAATGCGACGGTCGGCTTCGACGAGCAGCGTACCCACGCGCCCGTCGGTCGCGAATTCCAGCGCGTGCGTGAGATCGTCAGTGGCGAGGCCGCGCGCGCGCGCAGCGTGGTACATGTCGAGCAGCTGCTGGAGCCGCGCGTGATAGCGCGGCTCCATGAGCCGCCACGCCTGCTCGCGCAACGCCGCCGGCGTGAGCGCGCGGGCGTTGCACTGGATGCCTTCGTCGAGCAGATACGGGTTGTGGCTGATCTCGTGAAAGTGCGCGTGATATTCGGGCAGGGCGGCGAGCATGAGCGGCAGCGCCGAAGGCATCGAATGCGCTTCGGTGACGGCGCGGTCCACGGTGCGGAAAAAGCGCTCCATGTCGAGCCGCACTTCGTCCATCTTCGACCCGTGTCCGTGGTGCGCCTGCGACGCCTGCCCCCCGCCTCGCCCCGCGGCGAAGGGCGCCGTGCGCTCGAGGCCCTGCATTGCGACCTCCGGCCCGAGCGCATCCTCTATCGTCCTCGGCACGCTGGGCGCCATGACGACCTCATCGAGCGCGTAGCGGTTACCCTGGTAGAGCTTCACCGCAGCGCGGTCGAGCGCGAGGATCTGGTAGGTGTCCTCGGACTGGAATATGCGCACCAGCGGCTTCACGTAAAGATGATCGTTGACGACGATGAGCTCGGAAACCGTGCGCTGCACTTTCTCCACGTGCGAGAAGCCCGGCGCGGCGAAAACGGCGATCCCGTCCTGCGGATGCGCCCAGAATTCGGCGTCCTCGGCGAGCGCGTCGAAAGGATCGAGCAGCGAGCCGAAGTTGAAGTTGCGGTGCTTCTGCTCGAGCGCGTCCTTCAACTGGCGCACGAGGTTCCTGTAGCGGACGAGATTCTGCTGGGAATCCGGGAACTGGCGGAATGTAGGCTGGTACAGCGACAGGCACGGCGCGGGAAAATCACCGAGCAGCGGCTGCAGCCGCTGGAAGGCGGGCACGTCCTTGTGTTGGCCGTTCGCATGAGGATTCGCTTTCAGGTTCGCAGTCATGGTTACCCCTTTCCGGTTCGCCGCCCCGAGGCGGTCATCTCTATCCTGCCGAGCTTGTGCTCGATCGAGCGCTCCAGTTTCTCCATCGCACCGTCGATCGCGAGCTCGAGGCTCGGCGCTTCGTGATTGACGTCGATGGGTCCGAAGCCTGCTACGCGCGCTTCCATGAGGCAGCGCTTGTCGCCGCTGCCGCCTTTCACGCTGTTCAGATCGTTGAGGTGCACTTCCACCCGGGTGATCCGGTCGCTGTAGCGCTCGAGCGCGCTGCGCACGAGCTCCTGGATGCGGCCTGCGAGCGCGGGGGAAGCGGAGATGTGATGGTCGCTGTTGATCTGGATTTGCATAGGCCCCTCTTGTTTGGCTGTCTATTTCCCGACGGCGGCCGGCGGCGCGCACGGCACCCGCGTCCAGTGTGCTGGAATGGGCCGGAAAGTCACGCCTTCCGGCCGCTTCGGGTATGCCTGTTGCTCGTTGCGCGGCGCGGTGCGCCGGGGGTTCAGGAGGGGTGAAGCAATTCTAGTGCGCGCTGGCCGAAGCCGTTCGCATCAGATTTTCGAGCATCGCGGTGCGTTCCGGTTTGCTCATGCGCGAGAGGGCCTTGACGGCCGCGTAGAACCGCTCCAAGTCGCCCCCTTCACGGGCGAGCAGGGCCTGGAACGCCGGGACGCGCTTGGTGTAAATGCCGACGGAAGCGAGCAGCGCGTTGCTCGGCGGCTGCGCGAACCAGTGGTCGTAGCCGCGGAAGCCGCCCCAGCCCGCCTTCATGCGTTCGTAGTCGGCCTTCATTTCCGCGAAGTGCGCCGTTTTCTGCGCCCGCATCTCGTCGGAGGCGAGCGGCAAATCGTAAAGTGCTTCGAGCCGCTTCTGGTAAGTCTCGATCAATCGCAGGAAACCATCCCGGCGCTGCGTAATTACGTGGTAGACCCTGCGGTCCTCTGTCGTCCCGTAGCGCTCGAGCCAGCGGCGCGAGCCTTCGTGCTCGACCGCAACCGCGAACGACTCGTTGAAGACGCTGTCGTCGCGCACGTAGACGACCTGGTGCGCGAGCTCGTGGAAGATCAGTCGCGCGAGGTGCGGCGTCGGATAGTGGATGAAGGTATTCAGCACCGGGTCCGGAAAGTACCCCAGCAGCGAGTACGCCGGCACGCCGCCCACGAACACGTCGGAACCCTTCGCCGCGACGCCGGCCGCGAACTCGTCGGCGTCGGCCTTATCGAAATAGCCGCGGTAATTCACGCAGCCGGCGAAGGCGAAGCACCATTGGCGAGGCTTGATCGAGAACTCGGGGGTCGCGAAGACGTTCCACACCGCGTAGCGCCGCTCGAGGTTGACGTAAGTGCGGTAGCTCGCGTTGCGCGGGAGTGCGAGCTCGGCGCTCGCGAACTCGCGTATCTCGAGCACCGAACGCAGTTGCTCGCGCAGCGGCTGGGGCGTCGCGGGGCGCGCGACGATGCTTTCGATGTCCTGCTGGCGGCTCCAGATGTCGAGCTGCCCGGCGACCGATTGGAGGTAATACGGGAAGTTGGCGCAGGCGCTGAGACCGCCCAGAAAAATGGCGGCCGCGATGACCAATCGTAAGGACATGCCTGTTAGTTTACTGCCGGTCGAATTTCCCGTTCTCCAGAAATGCGCAGGTTTCACGCGCTATTTCGGCCGACACCAGCATGACGGTGTGGCTCACCGGCAGGACGAGGTGGTCGCGCATGCCCGGCACGCGAGTCTCGGCCACGCTCACCACCCCGTCGTTCGGCGTGGGCAGATGGGGGGCGAAGACGCGCCCGAGCCCGATACGCCCGGTGCCGGCGATGACGCCGATCTCGCAGCCGTCGATCGTGCCCGGGCGCGGCCCGCCCAGCCACTGCCCCATGCAGCGGCCGAGGATCGAGGTCCCGCCCGGGAGGCGCTGCACCCGGCGTCCCGAATGACTGTCCGCGAACGGCGGGGCGAGGAGCACGATGCGCCCGAGCCGTGCGGGCGGCAGGGCGCCGGCGGCCGCCAGCGTCACGAGACAACCCATGCTGTGAGCGACGAAATGGATCTTCTCCTCGCCCCGGGCCGCGCAGTAACGGGCGAGCCGCTCGCCGTTCTCGGTGAGCGACAGGCGCACGGTGGGGTAGCTGTACGACTGCACGCGGTAGCCGCGGCGCGCGATGCGCCGCCCGAGGAGGGCCATGGCGAGGCCGTGCAGCCACAGACCGTGCACCAGGATCACGATCTCGGACTTCGGCATGACGCTTAAGGCAGCTAGACGTTGGCGTCGGAGAAGCGCGTCACGTCGTCGGCAGCGAGGTGCGCCACGTCGCACACCGAGACCGCGGTCCAGCCTTCGGCGTCGCGCCGAAAGGTGTTGAGGCTGCAATTGAGCAGGGGAAAACCCCGCGGGACGTCGAGCGCCATCTTGCACGCGGTGCGGTAGAGCGCGTCGAGGACGAGGCCGTGGCTCACCACGACGATCGTCTCGCCGGCGTGGCGCAGTGCGATCGCGTCGAGCGTGTGCAGCACGCGGTCGCGAAACCGCGCGGCGCTCTCGCCGCCGGACATGGCGTAATCGGGGTCGCGGCTGGCGAAAAGCTCGTAATCCTCGGGGTGGCGCTGCTTGATCTCAGTGTTGGTGAGCCCTTCGAATATGCCGAAGTCGCGCTCGCGCAAGCCCGCGTCGGCGACGACTTCGTGGCCGGATCGGTCGGCTATGCAGCGCGCGGTCTGGTGCGCGCGGCCGAGATCGCTCGAATACAGCGTGGTGAAGCTCACGTCTTTCAGCCGGTGCGCAAGCTGGCGCGCCTGCTGCAAGCCGGTGGGAGTGAGCGGACTGTCGTTCTGGCCCTGCATGCGGCCCTGCTGGTTCCACAGCGTTTCGCCGTGGCGTACGAGGAGTAATTCAGTCACGTGGCGTTTCCATTTATTCACCGCCTAAAGATTTGCGCGTCACATTGTAAACTTCAGGCCACTCCGATGCCCATGCCGCCCCTCGAAGTATTCATTTTCGCGCCGCTCATCGTCATCACGGCGTACGTGATATTCGGCATCTTCGGCTTCGGCTCGACGGTGATCGCGGTGCCGCTGCTCGCGCACTTCATGCCGCTCACCGTCGTGATCCCGGTGATCGTCACACTCGACTGCGTCGGCGCGATCAGCATGGGCGTGCGGCTGCGCGCTGACGTCTACAAGGCCGAGCTCGTTCCGCTGCTCCCTTTCCTCATGCTCGGCATGCTCGCGGGCGCCTACCTCCTGCTCGAGCTGCCGGGCGAGATCCTGCTCGGCGGTCTCGGGATCTTCGTCGCGGTATACGGCGTGCTCTACATCACGGGCAAACAGGGTGGCTTCCGCGTGGGCCGCTGGGCGGTGGTGCCGGTCGGGCTTTTCGCGGGGACCACGTCGTCAATGTTCGGCGTCGGCGGGCCGATCTACGTGATGTACCTCACCGCGCGCGGCGCGACGCCCGAGCACATCCGCGCGACGCTGCCGGTGATTTTCATATTCACCACCATCGCGCGCATCGTGATTTTCGCGGTGGCGGGACTTTTCACGACAGAGGTGATCTACATGGCGGCGGCGCTGCTGCCGATCATGGCGCTCGGCATGTGGAGCGGCCACCACCTGCACTTGAACCTCACGCGCGAGCAACTCGCGCGCATCGTCGGCGTGCTGCTGGTGGTAAGCGGCGGGTCGCTGCTGGTGCGCGCGCTGGGAAGCTGAACCTACTGCGCGCCCCCTTGACCGGGTAGGCTTTTCCATTGGTACGGATAGCACATCTGTTTCGCGACCCTGGACCGGGCCTCAGGCCCGGCAAGACGCTCGACGACGTGCAATCCCAGGTCGAGCGAAGTCGCGACGCCGCTCCCGGTGATCACGTTCCCTTCGTCGACTATGCGATCGGCGAGCACGGTCCCGCAATACGGCTCGAGCTCCTTCAGGGCAGACGGATGCGTGGTCGCCCGCTTGCCGCGCAGGAAACCCGCGGCGCCGAGCAAGAGCGCACCGGTGCAGACGCTCACCTTCAGCGG
>CAZULX010000271.1:0-27230 GCA_964621335.1 uncultured Streptomycetaceae bacterium | reverse complement strand
GACCCTGCTCCGTCGCGGTAGGCGAGCATGAGGGCATCGTCGCGTAGGGGTTCGTCCCTGGGCATCACGGGCTCGCAGTATGCCCGCCCGGGGAATCCGGGTAAACGGCAGCCCGGGAGCGTGAGCGTGATCACCATCACTCTAAAACGCACGCGCGCGCGCCTCAGGGTTAGGCGGCTCCCGGACCGCGTTGGTTGTAAACGCGCCAGCGGCCCGTTTATACTGGGTCGACCCCTTCGAAATTCATCCCTCGCTTCGCATCTCGGCTTTTTTCGAGCCGCTGAAGTACGCCCGGGACCCCGATCCAGCCAGAGGAGGAGCAGCATGCCCAAGTTCTCTCCTGAGATGATCCGCGCCGTGGCTCTAGTCGGACACGGCGCGGCAGGCAAGACCACACTCGTCGAAGCCCTGCTCCACCGCGCCGGGGCGATTCAATCCGTGGGCAGCGTCGAAAAAGGCTCGACCGTCTGCGACTTCGATGCGCTCGAAAAAAGCTACCAGCACTCTCTCAATGCCGCGATCGTGCACCTCGACGCCGGGGACACCCGCGTCCACCTGATAGACACCCCCGGCCTGCCCGATTTCGTGGGCCGCGCGATCGGTGCTCTGCCGGCCGTCGAGACGGCCGCTGTCGTCGTCAATGCGCAGAACGGCATCGAGATGATCACGAGCCGCATGATGTTGTGGGCGGCGAAGCGCAACCTGTGCCGCATGATCGTCATCAACAAGATCGATGCCGAGAACGTGGACCTTCCTGGGCTCGTTTCGCAGATCCAGGCGACTTTCGGCAAGGAGTGCCTGCCCATCAACCTTCCGGCGGGCGGGGCGAAGCGGGTCGTCGACTGCTTCTTCAATCCGTCCGGCGAGTCCGACTTCTCGTCGGTCGGCGAGGCGCACCAGGCGCTGATCGACCAGGTCGTCGAAGTCGACGAAGCGCTCATGTCGAAGTACCTCGAGCAGGGAGACGTGAGCCCGGCCGAGCTGCACGCGCCTTTCGAGCAGGCGCTGCGCGAAGGCCACCTGATTCCGATCTGTTTCGTGAGCGCGCGCAACGGCGCAGGGGTGGCGGAGCTCCTCGACATCTTCGTGAAGCTCATGCCGAACCCGACCGAAGGCAACCCGCCGCAGTTTCTGAGAGGCGAAGGCGCCGACGCCCAGCCGGTCACGTGTCACCCCGATCCGTCCAAACACGTGCTCGCCCACGTCTTCAAGGTCATGATCGACCCCTTCGTGGGCAAGGTCGGCGTCTTCCGCGTTCACCAGGGGACCATCACCCGCGACAGCCAGCTTTACATCGGTGAGGCCCGCAAGCCTTTCAGAGTCGGCCACCCGTTGCTCCTGCAGGGTAAGGAGTTCGTCGAGACCGATGCGCTCGTCCCCGGGGACATCGGCGCGGTCGCGAAAGTGGACGATGTCCATTTCGACGCGGTGCTGCACGATTCGCACGACGAAGACCACATCCATCTCGCGCCGCTCGAGTTCCCGACGCCGATGCACAGCCTGGCCGTGGAGCCCAAGCGCCGGGGCGACGAGCAGCGCATATCGGAAGCCCTGCACAAGCTCACGGCCGAAGACCCCACGTTCAAGGTGACGCACAGCGCGGCCTCGAACGAGACCGTGGTGAGCGGCCTCGGCGACCTGCACATGCGCTACATCCTCGATCGCCTGCAGTCGCAGTATCACGTCGAAGTCACCTCGAAGCCGCCGCGCATACCGTACCGCGAGACGATAACCGCGAAAGCCGAAGGCCATCACCGCCACAAGAAGCAGACCGGCGGCGCCGGCCAGTTCGGCGAAGTCTACCTGCGCGTCGAGCCGCTCAAGCGGGGCGCCGGATTCGAATTCGTCGACGCAGTCAAAGGCGGCGTCATACCGACGCAATACATACCCGCGGTCGAGAAAGGCGTGCGGCAGGTGCTCGAGGCGGGTCCGATCGCCGGTTATCCGGTGCACGACGTGCGCGTGATCGTCTACGACGGCAAGCACCACCCGGTCGATTCGAAGGAAGTGGCATTCATGTCGGCCGGCAAGCGTGCCTTCATGGACGCGATCGCCAAGGCGCGCCCGATCGTGCTCGAGCCGATCGTGAAGCTCGAGATCACCGCGCCCGAGCCCAAAATGGGCGATATCGCCGGCGACATTTCCGCGAAGCGCGGTCAGATCAGCGGCACCGATGCGATCGCCCCGGGGACCCTCGCGATCAAGGCGCAGGTGCCGCTGTCGGAACTCACCAATTACCAGGCGCGGCTGAAATCGGTGACCGCGGGCCAGGGCTCGTTCTCGATCGAGCTCTCGCACTACGAGCCGGTTCCGCCGACGGTGCAGAAAGACCTCGCGACGCTGCACAGCAAGAGCGCGCAGGCCGAGGAACAGTAGCCGCAAGTGAGTCGAGCGGGGCCCTCTCATGGATGAGCACGTACTGCGCGGCATGGCGCGCTGGCCGGACGTGCCCGCGGTCTTCGGCTGGCTGGGCCTCGACCGCCGCGGCAACTGGCTCCTGCAGGGCGAGCCCATCGCGAACCCGACCGTCACCGCCTACATCGGCCGCAACTACGAGCGCGACGGCGCGGGGCGCTGGTTTTTTCAGAACGGCCCGCAGCGCGTCTACGTGGACCTCGAATACACCCCTTTCGTTTACCGCGCGCTGAATGCGGGCGGAGAGCCCCTCAGGATCGAGACTCACACCGGGACGCACGCGGCGGCACTCTGCGGCGCATGGATCGACGAGCGCGGGGCGCTCCTCGTCGAGACCGAGCACGGCGTGGGCGTGGTGCACGACCGCGACCTGGAAGCGACCCTGCCGGCGATCGTCGACGCCGACGGTAATGCGCTCGGCGAGGACGCGCTCGAAAACGCCATGGCGCTCATGCAGGAGGGGCATGCCGCGCCCGCGTGGATCAGGCTCGGGGCATCGAACGTCAGAGTCGAGCCGATGCGCTCGACAGAAGTGCCGAAGCGCTTCGGCTACGTAGCCCACCCCGCGGAGCCTCCGGACGAGAAAGCGGTTGCGGCCGCTCGCTGAGTTCGCGCTCGATGCGCGGCGGCAGGTTCGCGGCGTATTCTGCGACATCGACGACACGCTGACGACCGAAGGCAGGCTCACGGCGGAAGCCTATGCGGCGATGGAGAGATTGCAGGAAGCCGGGCTCCTCGTCGTTCCCGTCACCGGCAGACCGGCGGGCTGGTGCGACCATTTCGCGCGCATGTGGCCGGTGGACGCCGTCGTCGGCGAGAACGGCGCTTTCTATTTCCGTTACGTGCGCGCCGAAAAGCGCATGCGGCGGCGATTCGTCGATGCCGACGCGAAGCGCGAGCAGTATCGGCGGCGCCTGCGCGCGATCGCGGCGGAAATCCTTGCGCAGGTGCCCGGGGCCGCGATTGCAGCCGACCAGCATTACCGCGAGACCGACCTCGCGATCGACTTCTGCGAGGACGTGCCGCGCCTTGCGGATACCGAGGTCGAGCGCATCGCCGGGCTCATGCGCTCGCGCGGCCTCACCGCCAAAGCGAGCTCGATCCACGTGAACGGCTGGTTCGGCACGTACGACAAGCTCACCATGACGCGCACGCTGATGCGCGAATGCTTCTCCACCGATCTCGACGCCGAGCGCGAGCGCTACGTATTCGTCGGCGATTCGCCCAACGATGCCCCGATGTTCGAATACTTTCCGCACGCGATCGGCGTGGCGAACCTGCGCGAATTCGGCTCGCGCGTCGAGCATCTGCCTGCGTACGTCACGGCGCGCGCCTGCGGCGCCGGTTTTCGCGAAGCGGCCGACTGTATACTAGCGGCACGATGAAACAGGAAATGATCGATCTTCGCAGCGACACCGTTACGCGGCCAACCGAAGCGATGCTCGAATCCATGCGCGAAGCGAGCTTCGGCGACGACTCGCGCGACGGCGACGCCACGGTGCGCCATCTAGAGGCGCTTGCCACCGAGCTCACCGGGAAGCCGGCGGCCGCTTTCATGCCGAGCGGCACGATGACGAACCTCGTCGCCGTGCTCGCGCATACGCAGCGTGGCGGCGAAGTGCTGCTCGAATCCGGATCTCATATCCTGAATTCCGAGCTGGGCGGCATCACCGCAGTCGCCGGGGCGTTCTACAAGTCGATCCCCGGGGTGCGCGGGGCGATGGACCTCGGGCGGCTTGCCGATGCGATACGCGCACCGACCCGTCAGAATTTCGGCACGGCGCTGGTCTGCATGGAAACCACTCACAACCGTGCCGGCGGCGCGGTGCTACCGCTCGAGCACATGCGCGCCGTGCACGCGGCCGCGTCGGAGAAAGGCGTCCCGGTTCACGTCGATGGTGCGCGGGTATTCAACGCAGCCGCGGCGCTCGGACGAGACGCGAGTGCGATTGCGGAGCATTGCGAATCGATCGGCTTTTGCGTATCCAAAGGCTTGTCAGCCCCCGTCGGCTCGCTCCTGTGCGGAAGCGCAGAGTTCATCGAGAGGGCGCGCGCTTTTCGCAGGATGGTCGGCGGCAACATGCGCCAGGCGGGGCCGCTCGCCGCGGCAGGCATCGTCGCGCTCGAGACCATGGTCCACCGGCTGGCGGAGGACCACGCGAGCGCGCAGCGGCTGGCGCGGGGGCTGCACAAGATAGAGGCGAGTCTCGTCGAGCCGAACGAGGTCGAGACGAATCTCGTGAAAGTCGAGCTTTCCCGCACCGGCCCGGGCGCGGCCGAGTGGTCCGCGGCGCTCGAGCGTCTCGGCATACGCGTGAGCCCTTGCGAGCCCTGCGCGCTGCGCTTCGTGACGCACCGGCACGCCGGCGATGCCGAAATCGACGCGGCGATCGCCGCCTTTTCCCGAGCCTGGAACGACGGTCTCAGATGATGCGCTTTCGTATGAACGTCACGACGAGCTCCGCGACGACGACGACTGCGAAGATGGCGACCAGCATCAGCGCCACGCGCTCCCACTGAAAGAGGTTCATGGCGGAATCGATCGCCATCCCAATGCCGCCGGCGCCCACCAGACCGAGCACTGCCGATTCGCGCACGCTGATGTCCCAGCGGAAAAGCACGATACCCCAGAAAGCCGGGACGACCTGCGGCCAGTAGCCTTTGAGGAACACGCTCGCCCACGGCGCGCCCGCGGCTTTCAGCGCTTCGATCGGTCCCGGGCGCGATTCCTCCAGCGCCTCCCCGAACAGCTTCCCGACGAAACCGATCGAGCGAAATGCGATCGCCATCGTCCCCGCCAGCGCTCCGGGCCCGAAGATCGCGACGAAGAGGAGCGCCCACACGAGCGAGTTGACCGACCGCGAGGACACGAGGAGCAGCTTGGCGAAATAGTTCAACGCGGTGTTCGGCACGATGTTGTGCGCGGCGAGGACGCCCAGCGGCAGCGCCATCGCAATCGCCAGCAGGGTTCCCAGCGTTGCGATGTGCAGGGTCTCTATCAGCGCGTCGTGCACGCCGCCCGGGTAATACGCCCACTCGATCGGCCACATGCGCTGGAGCAGGTCAGCGACCTGCACATGGGCGTCGTAAAGGAATTCCGGGATGACCTGGACGGTGCGCAGCGACACCACGCACGCCGCGACGATGCCGAAATACAGCGCGAAGCGAGCGAGCTTCTGGCGCGGCGTATAACGCCGCCATTCGCGGTCGATGGCGGCGGTGCTCACTGGAAAAGCTTCTTCACGGCGTTCTGCAGCGCTTCGCTCACCATGATCATGGCGATGATCGCGAGCAGGATGGTGAGCAGGAAATCGTAGTCGAACTTCTGGAAAGCCGCGAACATGGTGCCGCCGATGCCGCCGGCGCCGACGATGCCGACCATGGTCGAGTTGCGCAGGTTGGAATCGACCTGGTAGGTCGCGAAACCGACGAAGCGCGTCAGCACCTGCGGCATGACGCCGTAGACGACGACGTTCATGAAGGAGGCGCCGGTCGACCTGATCGCCTCGACCTGCTTCAGCGAAATCTCCTCGATCGCCTCCGCGAAAAGCTTTGCGACGAAGCCGATCGACGCCACGGTGAGCGCAAGTATGCCGGCGAGCGCCCCGAAGCCGACGGCCTTCACGAAGATGATCGCCACGATGACCTGGTGGAAGGAGCGGCACAGCGCGATCAGGAGCCGCACCGGCCACGTGAGCCAGGGCGGCATGAGATTGCGCGCCGCGAGGAGGCCGATGGGGAGCGACAGCACGATGCCGAGCGCCGAAGCGATGATCGCGATCTCGAGCGATTCGTACAGACCGCGCAGCATGAGCTCCATCTTGTCGGCGCTGGTATCGGGGGGGAGCATGCGGCCGATGAACCGCACCCCCTGGTCCAGCCCGATGACGAAGCGATCCCACGTGACCTCGAGGATCGACGCGGCGTAGACCACGTATGCGGCGAGGACGAGCCAGGCGAGTCGCGCGACCCACCTCGGCGCGAACGCCGCGCGCCGCGCCCGTGCCTCGACCGGCGTGGTCACGGGTTCACCGCCTCATTCCAGCCAGTCTTCGCCGCCATAGATCTGTTTCAGGTGGTCGTCCCTCAAATCGCCCGGCAGGCCGTCATAGACGATGCGACCGCCGGTCATGCCGACGACGTGCGTCGCAAAGCGCCGGGCAAGGGGTACGTTGTGGATGTTCACGACCACCGGTATGCGCCGCGTCTGTGCAATCGAAACCATCAGCTCCATGATCTCGACCGATGTCTTGGGATCGAGCGACGAGGTGGGCTCGTCCGCCAGCAACAGTGCCGGCCGCTGCATGACGGCCCGCGCGATCCCTACGCGCTGGCGCTGACCGCCCGACAGGGCATCCGCCCGCTGGTTCGAGTGCTTGGTGAGGCCGACGGTGTCCAGGAGCTCGAACGCCGTGTCTATGTCCTCCTGCGGATAGCGCCGCAGGAAGGCTTTGAACGAAGAGACGTAACCCAGCCGCCCGCTCAGCACGTTTTCCATCACGCTCAGGCGCTCGACCAGGTTGAATTCCTGGAAAATCATGCCGATGCGCCTGCGGGTCGCGCGGAGCTCGCGACGGCCGAGCCGCGTCACGTCCACGCCATGGAACAGAATCTCGCCCGACGTCGGCTCGACCAGGCGATTGATGCAGCGGATGAGAGTCGATTTCCCGGTGCCTGACGGACCGATGACCGCGGTGATGCTGGTCGGCGCAACGGTCAGGCTCACGTCGCGAAGCACGGGCACTCCCCGGCGATACTCCTTGAAGAGCCGCCGGACGTCGAGCGCCGGAGCCTGCGGTTGCTGCGACTCCGGCATCGGTTATTTCTTCTTCTCGCCTGCCTTCTTCTTGCGTGCCGCCTCCTCGCGAGCCGATTCCTTTTCGTAAGCCGAGCGGTTGAAAGGCGTGCCGGTCTCTTCCGCGACCTTGCGCACCACGGCCCAGTCCTTCTGGTAGGTGATCGGGAAAAACCGGTCGGCGCCGCCGAAAGTCTTCTGCATGTCCGCCGGGAACCGGTAATCGTAGAAACACTTGGTGAGTGTCTTGGCGAAATCGGGGTGCAGGTCGTGCGCGTATGCGAAAGACGACGTGGGGAAAATGGGGCTCTTGTAAATGATCCTGAAATCGTCCGCCTTGATCTCGCCGCGCGTTGCCATGCGGTTGAATACGTCGGATGCGACGGGGGCCGCGTCGTAATCGCCGGTCTCCACGCCTTTCACAGACTGTCCGTGGCCTCCGGAGAAAAGCACCTTGTAGTCCTTGTCGGGCGTCAGGCCTTCCGGCGGAAACAGGACCTGGGGGGCGAGATGGCCGGAGTTCGACGACGGCGAGGTATGCGCGACGCGCTTACCCTTGAGGTCCGACATCGTTTTGAAGGGACTCCCGCGCTTCACGATGACGACGAGGTGGTAGCCCTGCCATTCCTTCTCGGTGCCTTTGATGGCGAAGGGCACGGCGCCGGCAAGATTCACCGCGAAACCGGTCGGGCCCGTCGAAAATCCGCCGACGTGCAGGCGTCCGGCGCGCATCGCTTCGATTTCGGCGGCATTCGACTGCACCGGAAAGTACACGACGCGCTTCGCCGTGCACTTGCCGAGGTAATCGAGAAAAGGTTTGAATGCGGTCTCGTATACCGCGGCGTCCTCGACCGGCGTGTAGGTGAACACCAGCGTGGAAGGATTGCGCCAGCGCTTCGGATCTTTCGGAACGTCCGCTACGAGGTCCTTGTTCTCATCGCAGTAGAGCGTGTCGAGCTGCCCGCGGTTCTTGCAGCCGTCGGCCTGCGCGTGCGCAGCCGTCGTCGCGCAGACCAGCGCAAGCGCGCAAAGCGCGCGTGTGACACGCTTAACGATACGGTCCATAGTTCCCTCCCTGTGATTCGATTGATGTGTATGTATCTCGCTCGCGAGCGTATGCGAGTGTGCGACATGATTGCACGCAGATGGCGCGGCATGCGAACGCCTCCCGCGATGAGCGCGCGAACGGTCGTCGCGCTAGCCTTTTAGCCGGGTTTTTGCAAGGGGGTCCGGGCATCCCCCGCCGCGGCCCCCGGGCAGACTTGTTGCACTGCGGTAAGTGCTTGAATACTGGGAAATCGACTTCTAATATTGCATCGCAGCATGAGCCGCTCCTTGCTGATGCGGGGCGGATTCTGTATCTTTGGCGGCCTGCTGTTCGCCCGGCCAAATTTCACACCGCGGTCAGGCGGCGTAAGCCGCAAGACACCGGTAACGGCGCTTTAGTTTGACCTGGACCCCATGGGAAAAGGCCATGCGCCCGGAATGGCAACCGGCCTGGGCGTTTCCGGCGCACGAGGCTCCAAGGCAGGTTGGGCCGATCGAGTTTCAGGTGCCGGACGCGTACGGGGGACAGCGGGCTTTTTCTTGGCTGCTTTTTTCTTAGCCGACTTTTTAGTCGGCTTTTTTTTGCCTGCGCTTTTCGCAGATGCCGTCGCGGTCGCGCCGCGCAGCCCCGGTGCTTTCTTAGCAGCTGATTTGCGCGCCGGCCGTCGTGTCGTGCGTCCCGTCGCCTTCTTTTTCTTGTGGCCGGCGGCTTGCTTCGCCGCCCGCTTGCGGCGCAGTTTCCTGACCTTAGCCATAGCCTGACTCCTTACGTGGGATTCGCCGTCGTCAGTGGAGAGCCGCCTGCACCTGGCTCACTACATCGCGATACAGGGCATCGGGATCGAGGGTGATGTCGCCCTCCCACGTGACCGCGTTCGATATGGGGTCGATCGCCGCCCGCCTGAACTTCTCCTCGTCCGACAGCGTGCCGAAACTCTGCGTGCCGATGAGGTCCCCCAGGTAGACGTGGCCTTCGAGGCCGTCGTCGAAGCGCAGCCACAGGGTGTAGTTCCGCTCGGCGCGCACTTCGGTGACGGCATGCATGCCGGTCCTGCGGCTCCGGTAACGTCGATACTTCAGACTGTATGCCAAGCTGCGGCCTCCTCTCGAGTGAGTACGGGGGGCGAGCCCCGCTTCAATCCCAACTGAGCGCACCACCGGTCTGGTATTCCGTGACCCGGGTTTCGAAAAAGTTTTTCTCTTTCTTGAGGTCGATCATTTCGGCCATCCACGGGAAAGGGTTCGTCGCTCCTTCGAAAAGCGGGTCCAGGCCGATCTGCTGGCAGCGGCGGTTGGCGATGTAGCGCAGGTATTCCTTGAACATCGCGGCGTTGAGTCCCAGTACGCCCCGCGGCATGGTGTCTTCCGCATAGCGATACTCGAGCTCGACCGCTGTCGTCATCAGCTCGCAGATCTCGTCGCGGAATTCGGGGGTCCAAAGGCGCGGGTTCTCGGCCTTGATGGTGTTGACGAGGTCGATCCCGAAATTGCAGTGCATCGATTCGTCGCGCAGGATGTACTGGTACTGCTCGGCCGCCCCGGTCATCTTGTTCTGGCGACCGAGTGCGAGGATCTGGGTGAAGCCGACATAGAAGAAGAGGCCTTCCATGATGCACGCGAAAACGATGAGGCTTTTCAGCAGCTTCTGGTCGTTTTCCAGCGTGCCGGTCGTGAACGCCGGGTCGGTCAGGAGCTCGATGAACGGGATCAGGAACTGATCCTTGGCGCGGATCGATGGAATTTCGTTATACGCGTTGAAGACCTCGCCTTCGTCGAGTTGCAGACTTTCGACGATGTACTGGTAGGCGTGGGTGTGTATCGCCTCTTCGAACGCCTGGCGCAGGAGATACTGGCGGCACTCCGGCGCCGTGATGTGGCGATAGGTGCCGAGCACGATGTTGTTGGCCGCCAGCGAATCGGCAGTCACGAAAAAACCCAGGTTGCGCTTGACGATTCGCCGCTCGTCCTCGGTAAGGCCGTTCGGGTCTTTCCACAACGCGATATCGCGGCTCATCTGGATTTCCTGCGGCATCCAGTGGTTCGCGCACGCGGACAGATATTTTTCCCACGCCCACTTGTACTTGAAGGGCACGAGCTGGTTGACGTCGGTCTGGCCGTTGATCACGCGCTTGTCTGCGACGTTCACGCGGCGGCGCTTGGCGTCGTCGACCTCCTGTAACGGGGCGGCGGTCGCCTCTCCCCCGGGCCGATCGATTGCGGCGCCGGCGCTCGCCCCCGACCGCGCCCTGCCCATCGCCTGTTCTTCGAACTGGAGCATCGTCGCTTCTCCTGTAAGCCAGTCCTTGCGGACCCTTTTTCGATTCAGTGTGTGTCGTTCAATGTCAGCGAGGACTCACCTCGTGCTCGCGCTATTGGCAGGATTCGCATTCCGGGTCGTCGATCGCGCACAACTTCGGCTCGGCGGCCGGCGCGCCGCTCAGGCCTCCGTCCGCGGACACGGCGTTCAACTGCCCGGCGCGGCCGGTCGATTTCTCGGTCGACGTCGCGCCCAGCGTGCGCAGGTAATAGGTCGTCTTGAGCCCCCGCAACCAGGCGAGCTTGTAGGTCTCGTCCAGGCGCTTCCCGGAAGCGCCTGCCATATAGATATTCAGCGACTGCGACTGGTCGACCCACTTCTGCCGGCGCGCCGCGCATTCGACCAGCCATCGCGGCTCCATCTCGAAAGCGGTCGCATAGAGGCTGCGCACGTCGGGCGGGATACGGTCGATCTTCGAGAGCGAGCCGTCGAAGTATTTGAGGTCGGCGATCATCACCTCGTCCCACAGGTTGAGCTTCTTCAAATCGTGCACGAGAAACTCGTTCACCACGGTGAACTCGCCGGACAAGTTCGATTTCACGTAAAGGTTCTGGTAGGTGGGCTCGATGCACTGCGAGAGGCCGGTGATGTTGGCAATGGTCGCCGTCGGCGCGATGGCGAGGCAATTCGAGTTGCGCATGCCTACCTGCTTCACGCGCCGGCGCAGCGATTCCCAGTCGAGAGTGGAGGACATGTCGCACTCGACGTAGCCGCCGCGCTCCGCCTTCAGGAGCTCGATCGTGTCGAAAGGCAGGATGCCCCGGTCCCACAGCGAACCCTGGAACGTGGAGTACGGGCCGCGCTCTTCCGCCAAGTCGGCGGAGGCCGAGTACGCGGTGTAAGCGATCGCTTCCATCGATCGGTCGGCGAACTCGACCGCGGCGGACGAGCCGTACGGCACCCGCAGCAGGTGCAGGCAGTCCTGGAAGCCCATGATGCCGAGGCCGACCGGGCGGTGCTTGAAGTTGGAGTTTCTGGCCTTGCCGACCGAATAGAAGTTCAGGTCGATGACGTTGTCGAGCATGCGCATCGCCGTGCCGATCGTGCGTTTGAGCTTCTCCATGTTCATGCGGCCGCTCGCGCGGTCGAGGTGCGCCGGCATGTTGACCGAGCCCAGGTTGCATACCGCGATCTCGTCGGGGCCGGTATTCAAGGTGATTTCGGTGCACAGGTTCGAGCTGTGGACGACGCCCACGTGCTGCTGCGGGCTCCTCAGGTTGCACGGGTCCTTGAAAGTGATCCAGGGATGTCCCGTCTCGAACAGCATCGAGAGCATCTTGCGCCACAGCTGCATGGCGGGGACTTTCTTGTGGAGCTTCAACTCCCCCGCCGCAACCTTGGCTTCGTATCCGACGTAGGCCTTCTCGAAAGCCTTGCCGACTTTCTCGTGCAGGTCGGGGACGTCCGACGGCGAGAACAGCGTCCACTCGCCGTTCTCCATCACGCGCTTCATGAAAAGGTCCGGCACCCAGTTCGCCGTATTCATGTCGTGGGTGCGGCGTCGGTCGTCGCCGGTGTTCTTGCGCAGCTCGAGGAATTCCTCGATGTCGAGGTGCCACGTCTCCAGATACGAGCACACCGCGCCTTTGCGCTTGCCGCCCTGGTTCACGGCGACGGCGGTGTCGTTGACGACCTTGAGGAACGGCACGACGCCCTGGGATTTCCCGTTCGTGCCCTTGATATAGGCACCCAGCGCCCGCACCGGCGTCCAGTCGTTGCCGATGCCGCCCGCGTATTTCTGCAGCATCGCGTTTTCCTTGATCGCCTCGTAAATGCCTTCGAGGTGGTCCGACACGGTGGTGAGGTAGCAGCTCGCAAGCTGCGAGCGGCGGGTGCCCGAGTTGAAAAGAGTCGGGGTCGAGCTCATGAAATCGAAGCTCGAGAGCACGTTGTAGAACTCGATCGCGCGCGCCTCGCGCTGGTCCCTGGGCTCGTTCAGTGCGAGCCCCATCGCGACGCGCATGAAAAAGACCTGCGGCAACTCGATGCGGCGGCCGCCCACGTGCAGGAAATAGCGGTCGTACAGGATCTGCAGGCCGAGGTAGGTGAACTTGAGATCGCGGTTGGCGTCGAGAGCGGCGCCGAGGCATTGCAGGTCGTATTCGCCGAGACGCTCGTCCAGGAGCTCGGCTTCTATCCCGATCTTTACGAATTCGGGCAGGTAGCGCGCATACCGCGTGGCCATTTCCGCCTGAGTCACTTCCTCGCCGAGCGTCTCGAGCCGGAGCGAATTGAGGAGCAGCCGCGCGGTGACGTAGCTGTAACCGGGGTCCTGCTCGAGGAGCCCGCGCGCGCCGAGGATGAGCGACTTCCTCACCTCTTCCATCGGCACGCCGTCGTAAAGGTCGCGCCGCATCGCTTCCAGGACCGGCGCCGCGGTTACGTCGCGGCCCAGACCTTCGCAGGCGGTCTGAACGAGCGCGGCGATCTTCGCCGGATCGAGCGGCCGCGCAACACCGTTCTCGGTCACGGTGAGCGCTGGGCGCGCTTCGCGCACCGCGCTCTGCTGCTTTTCGCGCTGCTTGGCGCGCTCGCGTGCGCGTTCCTCCCGATACAGGACGTAGGCGCGCGCCACGTTGTGCTCGCCGGCGCGCATCAGCGCGAGCTCGACCTGGTCCTGTATGTCCTCGATATGGAACGTGCCGCCCGAAGGCTGGCGGCGCACGAGCGCCTGAACCACCGATGCGGTCATCAGCGCTACCTGCTCGCGCACACGCGCCGAAGCCGCGCCGGTGCCTCCGTTCACGGCGAGGAAAGCCTTGGTCATCGCGATGGAGATCTTGGGCGGCTCGAAGCCCACCACGGCGCCGTTGCGGCGGATGATCCTGAACTGCGCGTACTGCGATTCCCGGTCGGCGGCGTCTTGCGGGGTGTCGAAGTTGGGGCTGGTTGCGGCGGCGGCCGACTCGGTGGCTAGTTGCATGCTTTAACTCCTTGATCGTTTTGGCTTTTGATCAACACGGCGCGAATCCGGGACTCCTCCCACCCGAACCACTAGATGTTGTGGTTGGGCGTGTATTTTCATCAAATTCTAGTAGCGCGTTTTTTCAAACGCAATAGCTGAGCGAACTATTTTTCGCCCCTTGCGGGTCGCCATGGGGTGCTCTCTCGCGCACCGTGGCCAGACAAGCGGAAATGGACTTCGGAGCGGAACGTTCAGGCGGCCGCGCGGTGACCGGTCAGGCGGCGATGAGCCCGCGGTAGCGATCCCAGTCGAAATTCGGGCCGGGATCGGTCTTGCGTCCTGGCGCGATGTCCGAATGCCCCGCGATGGCGGTGATGCCGTACGCGGTTTTCAGCGATCGCGTCAGGCGCGCGAGCGCCTCGTACTGCGCCCCTTCGTAAGGGGTTTCGTCGCAGCCTTCGAGCTCGATCCCGATCGAAAAATCGTTGCACTTTGGGCGACCGCGCCAGCTCGACACACCGGCGTGCCACGCCCGCTTCGAGCACGGCACGAACTGGACGAGCTCGCCGTCGCGGCGAATGAGGAAGTGCGCGGACACTCGCAGCCCTGCGATGCCTTGGAAGTACGGATGCGCACGGGCGTCGAGTCGGTTGAGGAACAGCTCTTCGATCGCCGCGCCGCCGAATTCGCCCGGCGGCAGGCTGATCGCATGTATCACGAGCAGGTCGATGTCGATGCCCGCCGGACGCTCGTCGCAGTTCGGAGAGGGCACGAACGGCACGCCGGCGGCGAGCCCGTTCCCGTCAATCTCCATGGCCGCTCTCGCGCCTGCTTACTCGTAGTCGCGCGCACATCAGCTCTTGGCGTCGAGCTCGTCCTTGATGCCGAGCCGCTCCATGCGGTAACGCAGCGCGCGAAACGTGATGCCGAGAACCTTGGCCGCCGCGGTGCGGTTGTAGTGCGTCTGCTCGAGGGCGTCGAAAATCGCCTTGCGCTCGATCGCGTCGAGCCGCTCCTGCAAGGGAAGTCCGGCGACATCCGAAGCCTGCTCGCCCGCAGCTCCCGTGGCGCGCGAAGCGAGCTGCAGGTCGGCCGCCGTGATTTCCTCACCCGTCGCCAGCGCGAGCGCGCGCTCGAGGATGTTCTCGAGCTCGCGAACGTTTCCCGGGAAATCGTAGCGGGAGAGCCCGGTCTGGGCCTCGAGGGCGAGTCGCGGTGGCTCGCGGCCTTCGCACTGCCGCTCCAGCACGGCCTGCGCGAGAAGCGGGATGTCTTCGCGCATCTCGCGCAACGACGGCATCTTGAGCTCGATCACGTTCAGCCGGTAGTACAGGTCCTGGCGGAAAGCGCCGCCTTTCACTTCGTCCCCGAGATTGCGATGCGTGGCGCTGATGATACGCACGTCGACCGCTTCTTCCCCCGTCGCACCGACCTTGCGGACTTTCTTCTCCTGGATGGCGCGCAGGAGCTTCACCTGCATCTGCAGAGGCAGGTCGGCCACCTCGTCTAGGAAGAGGGTACCGCCGCTCGCCGCCTGGAAAAAACCGTCGCGGTCCGCGAGCGCCCCGGTGAATGCGCCTTTGCGGTAACCGAAGAACTCGGATTCCATCAGCGCTTCGGGTATCGCGCCGCAGTTGACCGCGACGAACGGCCCGTCCCGCCGCGAGCCTTTGAGGTGTATCAGGCGCGCGGCGAGCTCCTTGCCGCTTCCGGATTCTCCGGTCACGTGTATCGGCGCCTGGCTCCTCGCCAGGCGCTCGATCAGGGCGCGCGTCGCCTGCATGATGGACGAGTTGCCGATCAGCACCGGCAGCGCAGACTGCTCATGCGCGTCCGCGCGCCGGTTCGAGTCCGAGAGCTTGAGCGCCGAGCGCACCAGCGTGCGAAGCTGATTCAACGCGAGCGGCTTCGCGAGATAGTCGAAAGCGCCCGCTTTGAGCGCCGCGACGGCGTTCTCCGTGCTGCCGTGGGCAGTGATCACTGCGACCGGCAGGTTGGGATGATGCTTCGATACGTGTGCGAGCACCGCCAGGCCGTCGCCGTCGGGGAGCCGCATGTCGGTGAGGCACAGCTCGTACTGGTGCTTGCCCAGCAGGGCGAGAGCCTCGGCCGTGGTGCCGGCGCAATGCGCTTCCAGGCCCATGCGCGTGAGCGTCATGCCGAGGAGCTCGCGGATGTCGGCCTCGTCGTCCACCACCAGGATCTGGCTCTTGGTCATGCGCTCGGCTCCTGCGGGGTCGTGCACACCACGGTGAAACGTCCCCCCACTGCCGTCTCCACGTAATCGAGCTTCGCGTTGTTCGCCTCGCAAACCTCGCGTGCGATGTAAAGCCCGAGTCCGGTGCCGCCCGGCGCAGTCGTGAAGAACGGTTCGAACAGCTGGCTGCGCAGCGCCGCGGGAACGCCGGGACCGTCGTCGATCACGTCCAATTTTACATGACCGTCGGGCCGCTCCATGTCGACGACGACCCTGATGCTCGCTTTCTGGCGACGGCAGTGGCGAACGGCGTTGCGGCAGAGGTTCCACATGACCTGGTTCAGGTGGCTCCTGTCGAATGCGACGTGCGGATCGGCCCGCAGCTCGATTTCGAAAATCTCCGGAGCGATCTTCTCGATCTGGCAGAACTGCTCGACGAACGTCTTCAGGTAGTCGACGAGCTTGAAGCTCTCGTAGTGGGCGCTGTCGGAGCGGCGCAGGCGCAGCACGTCGTTCACCATCCGGTCGAGTCGCTGGGTGTTGTCCTGGATGATGGCGATCAGCCGCTCGGCGGTGGCGCTCACTGCAGGCTCCTCCTGCAGAAGCTCCGCGGCGTGGCTGATCGCGCCGAGCGGGTTGCGCACCTCGTGCGCGATGTTGGCGGTAAGCCGGCCCAGCGCCGCGAGCTTCATCTGGCGCGCCTCGGCCTGGATGCGAGTCAGGTCCTCGATGAAAATCACCGCGCCTGCGCTGCGGCGCGTGCCTACGGGCACGAAGCGCGCGCCCATCGCGCGGGTGAGCGGCATTTCGCTCGCAGCGTCCGCGCCCCGCTCGTGCGCGCGCCAGGCCTCGAAGCGGCGCGCGAGCGGCGCCGCATACTGGGAAAGCGGCACGTCACGGCGTCCCCAAAGCGGGCCGAGGATGCGCTCGGCGCGCGTGTTGAACTGGCGGATGACGCCGTTTCCGTCGACCACGAGCACGCCGTCCTGCATGTCCTGGATCACGTGCTCGCTCACCTGCGCCATGTTCTCGAGGTCGATCTCGCGCTGCGCTGCCAGCTCTTCGCTCGCGACGGCATATTTCGCGAGCGCGTGTGCGAGCCAGGCAACCATGAAATACGACGCCGAGAGGAGCCCGGCCTGCGCGTACTGGGCGATGGGCGCGTCGAAATGCAGGACGTCCCACGTGTGCTCGAGCAGAACGGCGATGCTGGCGAGCGCCGCGTAGAAGAGCGTGAGCCTGCCGCGCGCGATGAGACCTGCGGCGGCGAGCGTCGTCAGCAGCAGCAGGCCGAGGCCGCTCGAGATGCCGTTGCTCGCATAGGTCATCAGCGAAATGGCGACGATGTCGCTCGCAACCTGCACGTTCAGCTGGAGATCGAACCGCCACCGCACGCGGATGAGCGCGAAGTAGAGCAGCGAGAGCGCGCAGTAGGACCCAGTCACCAGCACGAAAACGCGGTAGTCGCGGGACCCGAAGGGCAGCGTGTCGCCCCACGCAGTGGCCATCACGAGCAGCAGCACCGCGCCGATCAGGCGGTAGGCATTGAAGTAAAAGAGCGAGCGCCAGATGGTGTCGTCGGTGTGCCCGAGCGGGCGGCGGGCACTTCCCGCCGAGCTCGTAAGCGGTTCGACGGCGATGGACATGTCGTACAGCTTGGGCGAGCGCTTTAGGGCGCCGTCTCGCGCAGGCGGCGGTGCTCCGCGCTGCAATAGAAGACCTGGCCGCTCGGGAGGCTTTCGCTGCGCGGAAGGTGCACACCGCACTGTGCGCAGCGCACCATGTCTTCTCCCGCGCGGGCCGCAGGTGCGCGCGGGCCGCGCCGCGTCCGGATCTTGTAGGCTTTGAAGAGCCAGTAAACGACGACCAGGCCGATGACGAGCAGGAGGTATTTCAATCGCCGTTCCGGATGCTGGAGACGATGCTTAGTCTGCCGCAACGCAGTTGATGCGTCGAGAGGCGCGATCATCGCGCCGCGGGTGATGCGATGCGGAGAAAAAAGATGGTCGGGGTGAGAGGATTCGAACCTCCGACTCCTGCGTCCCGAACGCAGTACTCTACCAGGCTGAGCTACACCCCGTTTAAAACGCCGACGCCGGGAGCCTGGCGACTCGCGGCGCGCTGTGACAGCTGGCGGGCTGGCGCGCGCGCCAGCCCGAAAACGTTCGCGTCACCGCGAAATCGGCCAAGTGTAGCAAATTATCGCGATAGTTTGAACGCGGGATCGCCTCGAGCGCAGCGCAAGCAGTGCGCGATTCGTCCCGCGCCTGCTCGCGGGCGTACTCGAGCGCGCCCGACGCGCGTATCGCCTCCAGCACCGCGCCGAGCTCTCCGAGCCCGCCCGACTCGATCGCATGGCGCACGAGCTGCGCCTGCCGCTCGCTACCGTGCTTCATCGCGTAGATCAGCGGCAGGGTCGTCTTGCCTTCGGCGAGGTCGTCGCCCACGTTCTTGCCGATCACCGCATGATCGCCGGAGTAATCGAGCACGTCGTCGATCAACTGGAAAGCCGTGCCGAGGTGGGCTCCGTATGCAGCCATCGCTTCTTCGGTGGCTTCGGTCGCACCGCCGAGTATGGCGCCGAGGCGCGTCGCGGCCTGGAAGAGCTTCGCCGTCTTGTAACGGATCACCTGCAGATAGCCCTCTTCGTCGAGGTCGGCATTGCGGCAGTTCATGAGCTGAAGCACTTCGCCCTCTGCGATGACGTTTGTCGCTTCGGCGAGCACGCGCAGCACTTTCATGTTCTCGACTTCGACCATCATCTGGAAGGCGCGCGAATAGACGAAGTCGCCGACGAGCACCGCAGCGGCATTCCCGAAAAGCGCATTAGCAGTCGGCTGTCCGCGCCGCAGTCCCGACTCGTCGACCACGTCGTCGTGCAGTAGCGTCGCGGTATGTATGAACTCGACGACCGCCGCGAGCTCGTAGTGGTGCCGTCCCTGATAGCCGCAGGCGCGCGCTGAGAGAATGAGGAGCGCCGGGCGCAGCCGCTTGCCGCCGCCGCCGATGATGTAATCCGCGATCCTGCGGATCAAGGCCACTTCGGACTGCAGGCGCTGCCGGATCACATCGTCCACAGCCCTCAAATCGTCGGCTATGAACTCCCGTAAGGCGTCTATGGTCACGGCGGCGGCGAAAAAGTCGGTGATGATATCAGCAAAGAAGGGGCGGACCGCGCTCGCGGCGCGCGAGGCACCACCGCCGCTTTCCGAGCTAACCCCTTGAAAAAAGGTGGATAGCAGGGGTGGAGGAGCGCATTATACTTTGACTCGAGGCCTTAGCCTTTGTAGAATGCGCGGTTTTCCGAGTTCCAGCGAGCGGGGTCCAAATGTATGCGGTCGTAAAAACCGGCGGTAAGCAGTACCGGGTGAGCGCCGGCGAAAAACTCAAGGTAGAACAGCTACCTGCGGACATCGGCGCCGAGATAGTCCTGGACGAGGTGCTGCTCGTCGCGGACGGCGAAGCCCTCACGCTGGGCACGCCGCTGGTGAGCGGCGCCGCCGTCACCGCGAAAGTGGTCTCCCACGGGCGCGGCGAGAAAGTGCACATCTACAAGATGCGGCGGCGCAAGCACTACCGCAAGTCACAGGGGCATCGGCAGAACTACACCGAAATCGAAATCGTCGGCATCACGAGTTAGGCAAGGAGAGCGGTATGGCACACAAGAAAGCGGGCGGCAGCTCGCGCAACGGACGTGATTCGCAATCCAAGCGGCTGGGCGTGAAAGCGTTCGGCGGCGAGCTGGTGCCTGCCGGCAGCATCATCATCCGGCAGCGCGGCACCCGGGTGCACCCCGGCGACAACGTCGGCATGGGCCGCGACCACACGCTGTTCGCGAAAGTCACGGGCCGCATCGAGTTCGGCGAGCACGCCAAACGCAAGACGGTGAGCGTCGTTCCCGCGTAGCGCAACGCGGATTCCGAGGCAAAGCCCTGTTCGCGGACAGGGCTTTTTTGTTTGTGATCGCATGAAATTCATCGACGAAGCGGTAATCGAAGTCCATGCCGGCAAAGGCGGGGACGGGGTCGCGAGCTTTCGCCGCGAGAAGTTCGTGCCGCGCGGTGGTCCCGACGGCGGCGACGGCGGCCGGGGCGGTAGCATCCATGCCATCGCCGATCGCAACATCAACACGCTCATCGACTACCGCTATGCGCGGATTCACCGCGCAAAGAATGGCGGTAAGGGCCAGGGCGCGGATTGCTATGGACGTTCCGCCGCCGACATCGAGCTGCGCATGCCGGTCGGGACGGTCGTCATGGACTTCGAGACCGGTGAAGTGATCGCGGACCTCGCCGCGCACGAAGAGCGCGCTGTGCTTGCAAAGGGGGGAAAAGGCGGGCTTGGCAACCTCCATTTCAAGTCGAGCGTGAATCGCGCACCCCGGCAGTTCACACGCGGCGAGCCGGGCGTCTCTCGCAAGTTGAAGCTCGAGCTGAAGGTCCTCGCAGACGTGGGACTCCTCGGCATGCCGAACGCAGGCAAATCCACGTTCATCCGCGCCGTGTCCGCGGCGAGGCCCAAGGTGGCCGATTATCCCTTCACGACGTTGCAACCCAATCTGGGTGTCGTTCGCGCAGACGAGGCTCGCAGCTTCGTAATCGCGGACATTCCGGGTCTGATAGAAGGCGCGGCCGAGGGGGCCGGCCTGGGACATCAGTTTCTGCGACACCTTCAGCGCACGCGCCTTTTGCTGCATATCGTAGACATCGCGCCGCTCGACGAAGGCGCGGATCCGGTGCGCGAAGCAAAAGCGATCGTCGCGGAGCTTAGGAAATACGACGTCGAGCTTTACCGCAAGCCGCGCTGGCTGGTGATCAACAAGGTCGACCTGCTGCCGGCGGAGACGCGCGAGAAGACCGTGAAAACGTTCGTGCGCAAGCTGGGCTGGAAAGGGCGCACTTTCGTCATTTCGGCGCTCAGCGGCGAAGGCTGCAACGCGCTCACGTTCGCGGTCATGGACCATCTGGACGAGCAGCAACGGGAAACCGCGAGCGTGTGACATGGCCTCGGTCGTCGAAAAGGCGAAACGCCTCGTCGTCAAAGTCGGCAGCAGCCTCGTTACCAACGACGGCCAGGGTCTCGACCGCGACGCGCTCGCGCGGTGGGCAAAGCAGATCGCGGCCTTGCGGCACCAGGGGCGTGAAATCGTGCTGGTGTCGAGCGGCGCGATCGCCGAAGGCATGCAACGCCTGGGGTGGAAACGCCGGCCGCACGCGCTGCACGAGCTGCAGGCGGCTGCCGCGGTCGGCCAGATGGGTCTCATCCAGGTCTACGAGTCGTGCTTCCGCGAGCACGCGCTCATCACGTCGCAAATCCTGCTCACTCACGAGGACCTCGCCGATCGCAAGCGCTATCTGAACGCGCGCTCGACGCTGCGCACGCTGCTCTCGCTCGGGGTGATCCCGATCATCAACGAGAACGATACGGTTGCCATCGACGAGATCCGCTTCGGCGACAACGACACGCTCGCCGCCCTGGTCACCAATCTCATCGAAGCCGACGCGCTGGTGATCCTGACCGACCAGAGCGGGCTCTACGAGCGCGATCCGCGCGCGCACCCCGATGCGCGGGCGGTGAGAGAAGGGCGCGCGGGCGACCCGGCGCTAGAGGCGATGGCCGGCGGCGCGGGCACGTCGATCGGCCTCGGGGGGATGCTGACCAAGGTGCTGGCCGCGAAGCGCGCCGCGCGCAGCGGCGCGCACACGATCATCGCGTCGGGCCGCGAGACCGACGTCCTCTTGCGCCTTGCCGCGGGAGAGGCGATCGGCACGCAGCTCGTCGCGGAGCGCGCGACGCTCGCCGCACGCAAGCAGTGGCTCGCCGATCACCTTCAGGTGCGCGGCCAGCTCGTCCTCGACGCCGGCGCCGTAAGAGCGCTCAGGATCGACGGCAAGAGTCTGCTGCCGATCGGCGTGCACCAGGTCCTGGGCGAATTCGAGCGCGGTGAAGCGGTGAGCTGCCTCGACGACGCGCAGCGCGAAATCGCGCGCGGGCTCGTCAACTACAATTCCGCCGACACGCGCCGCATTCTGCGCACGCCGTCGGCCGAGATCGAGGCGAAGCTGGGCTATGTCGATGAGCCCGAGCTGATACACCGCGACAACCTCGTGCTCTTGTGAGGACCTGCGGTCCTCACCCGCACGCGTGCCGGTGAACGAACAGAGGGAAACCCAAGGTTTCCCTGCCGCGGCAGTGAAGCGTGGCGGGCGACAGGTCGCCCGCAGCCGCGGCTCGATGATCGGGTAGGAGGCGGGGTCACCCCCGCCGTCCTCCCACACCACCGTACGTGCGGTTCCGCATACGGCGGTTCCTGTCTACTGGCCACACCGCGCCAGCGAGTTGTGTCCCGTTCATGTGTCGCCTGTCGGCCAATAAGCACCTGCAGTCACCTTCGAGACTTCCGGCCTCTCCGGTCTAACCGTAGGCCCCCGTGTTACCACGGAGCTTCTGCTCTGTCCGCGCAGAGAGCACATGTGACTATCCGCTCATGACAGGTTCAGCCCTTCGTTGCCGAAACTGCCGGCAACTACTATGGCCTCTGCTGACTTCTGATGCCCCATCGCGGCGCCTCTCGACGTCACTAGCTTAAAGCAGGGCCTCAGATCTCCCCGGGTATTGCGCACCCACTTTCACGCTTATGCCTGTCGGATCTACGCCGCATCGTTCCGTACACGTATCGGGCTTTGACCGTCGTTGCCGCCTCACCCCGATGCAGCCCCTCATATCCGCTTCCTGTTCGTCAGGCCAGCGCTTTGCCTCCGGCTTCCTTCAGATTCGCAGTCGCCCCGCGACACCCTTGCCTTCGGCTAACATTTCCCCGTGCCGGGTATGTAGAGGACTTACACCTCCCAGTGAATACGCCCTGCCGGGCGCACAACGAACAGAGGGAAACCCAAGGTTTCCCTCCGTAACCTCCCTTCCTTCGGTTATTCGTCCGTCGCGTTCGAAGTGGCGAGACCGATGCCGCGGCGGAGCGCTTCGATGGCGACCTTGGGAGGCGTCGGCATGGCGGGAGAGGGGCAGAAAAATTCGCGGTAAAGCACGTAATGGTGGGGTTTCAGATCGCGAAGCAGGATGCGCTGCCACTTCGGATCGCGCGCGCGCACCCAGGTGCCATCGCTCCTCCCGAGCGCGTAGAGCTTGCCTTCGCGCGTCTCGCACCGCATGCCCTCGAACGTGACGTTGGTCGCGCCCCCGGCCGTCTTGATCACAGTCGTGTAGCGCACGATGCCGTCCTCGGCGACCGAGACCGACGCCGCATCGACGTAGAACTTGTGGGCGGTCGCGCTTCCCGCTTCCACGAGAATCAGGTTCTGCGATTTGGGATAAGGCGGAATCTGCGCCTGGATTTCCTTCCAGCTTTTCTCGTCTTCGTCGAACTCGGCCTCCCAGCTCTTCGCCTGGGGGTATGCCTGCGATGCCGCCGCCAAAGCGGCGGCGGTCAGCAGGAGCTTAAGGCGCATAGATGTATTCGCGCGTCGAAGCTGCGCCGAGACGCCCGTCCGCGAGAGGCTTGCCTGCGAGTATCTGATAGACCGACATCCATCCGCGCTCGAACGCATGTGCCGAGCCCGCCATGTAGATGCGCCAGATCCGGTAGACCTTCTCGCCCACCGCCGCGATCGCCGCGTCCTGATGCGCTTCGAGGCGCTCGACCCAGTGCCAAAGGGTGCGGGCGTAGTGCGGCCGGAGGCTTTCCACGTCCCAGCTTTCCAGCCCCTGTTCCGCCATCGCCGAAATCACGCGCGAAACGTGGGTCAGCTCGCCGCCGGGGAAGACGTACTCGTCGATGAATGATCCGATATCGCTTCCCAGCTCCTGTCCGTCCACGGAATTGAGCGTAATCCCGTGATTCATGACCAATCCGCCGGGCTTGAGCAGCTGCGCTATCTTGCGGAAATAGACCGGAAGATTCTTGCGTCCCACGTGCTCGAACATACCGACGCTGGATATCTTGTCGTACGGCTCGTCTTCCGGAACCTCGCGATAATCCATGAGCTTCACTTCGCAGAGGTCCGCGAGGCCTGCATCGCGGATCGCCCTGCTCGCGTATTCGTGCTGGTTCGCCGACAGCGTGATGCCCGTTGCGCGCACTCTGTAGCGTTCAGCCGCCCACATCACGAGGGCGCCCCATCCGCAGCCGATATCGAGCAGGCGCTCGCCGGGCTTCAGCATGAGCTTGCGGCAGATGTGGTCGAGCTTCTGCTCCTGCGCGACATCGAGCGCATCCTCGGCGCGGCGGAAATAGGCGCAGGAATAGACGCGCCGCGGATCGAGCCAAAGGCCGTAGAAGTCGTCGCCGACGTCGTAGTGATAGCGGATCGCCTTGCTGTCGGAGCCGCGCGTGTTTCCGATCCATTTGCGCAGCAGGGACGTCGTGGCTTCGGGCGCGGCGGAGCCCGCCAGGGCTTCGCTCACGCGCAGGATCTGCCGCGCTTCGCCTTCGACGTCGAGCTGCTGCTCGACGTAGTGCCTGGCGAGCTTCCCCATCGTGGGATGAACCAGCGAGGCCAGCACCTTCGGCGAGCGCACCGTCACGCTCACGTGCGGCGCCTCGGTGGGGGTGAGGCGCTGGCCAGTCCACAACGTGATCGACAGCGGGACTTCGAGCGCACGCAACCGCTGTTCAATTCGACCCAGCATCGCATCGTTCGCAAGCATGCACGTCTCCGGATGGCTGTTCGAGTCCCCTATTGTGCCGTACGTGCCGGCACTTGTGCCCGGCTGCGCGTGCGGCCGTCAGCTCAGGTCGTCTGTCAACGAAGCCGCAACGACGGGGTCGAGCGGATCGACGGTTACCGCGTATGCCGGGTGATCGATTCCCGCAGAGACAAGAGCGCCGCTCTTGAGCGCCGCGATCATCGGGGCGTCGAGCTCGAAGCGCAGGAAATGCACCGATGAGGTTTTCTCCTCGTTCTCGCGCTCCAGGTCCTCGTCCGCAATCGCGTGGACTCTTGCGTGCCCGCGGACGGCGACCCAGGCGCGGCCCTCTATGCCTTTCAACCTGGCGAGCATCGTCCGGCGCTCCCCTTCGTCCGTGTATTCGATCAGCATGGTGGCCTTCCAGTTCGTCCCATCTGGCACGAGCGGGTTGTAGGCCTCCAGCTCGTCCTCGATGCCCTCGTCCTCGAAAATCCGCTCCGCCCGGAGCATCTCCTGGACCTGGTAGCGAATGGTGAGCTCGTCTTCGAAGAGCAGCGTGACGTGATCGCCCAGGTGAACAATGCGCTTTTTCTTGTGGGCGATCACGCGCGAACGGAATTCAGCGCGATTCCTGGAATACGCTTCCAGGCTGAGCAGGCTATCCCGCATGATGCGCGCCACGCCTAAATCCCGTAGGCCATGCGGATCAGGCTGATCGGGTGGCGCTTCGGGGGCGAGGCGGCACCTATCCCCTGCTCGATGTGGCGGGCGGCGATCGCGCAGTCTGAGCTCAGGTAGTCGGGCTGCGCTTCCGCCATCAGACGGAACACCGGCCGGCCGATTTTCATCGATTGCTCGAAAAACTCGGTCTTGACGCCCCACGTGCCGTCGTGGCCTGAGCAGCGCTCGACCGTTGTCACCTGGGTTCCGGGGACCATCTCGAGCAGCTCGCGAGTCTTCTGCCCCATGTTCTGGACCCGTAGGTGGCACGGCACGTGGTACGACACGCGCCCGAGGGCGTTGCGGAAGTCGGTCTTGAGTAGACCGTCCTTGTGTCTCAGCACGAGGTACTCGAAAGGGTCGAACATCGCCTTCGCGACGGCTTTCACGTCTTCGTCGTCGGGGAATATGAGAGGAAGCTCCTGCTTGAACATGAGCGTGCACGACGGTACCGGAGTGAGGATCGCGTAGCCTTCGCGCGCGAGGCGCGCGAGCACGGGTATGTTGGCGTCCCGGCTGCGCTCCACGGCTTCCAGATCGCCGAGCTCGAGCTTGGGCATGCCGCAGCACGCCTCCTTCTCGACGAGTTTCGCGGGTACGCCGTTGTGCGCGAGGACCGCCAGCAGATCGTGACCGATATCCGGCTCGTTGTAGTTGACATAGCAGGTCGAGAAGATCGCGACCCGGCCCGGTGTCCTGCTGCCGTCGGTGGGCGGCAAGCCGGATTGCGGCTTAGCGTGCGCGCGAAAGCGTGCGCTATCGTACTCCGGCAGCACTCGATCCTTGTGCACGCCGAGCACTTTCTCGAGCGCGACGCGCGCCGGCGCGGACCTGTTCGCCGCGTTCACGAATCTCACGACCACCGGGATCGAAGCGAGCTTGCCCATCGCATCGGTGCTGCTGAGGATGCGGTCGCGAGCTTTGACCTCGCCTTTGCGAAACTTAACGGCCTTCGCTCGGAGCTGCAGGTGCGGGAAATCGACGTTCCACGGGTGCGGCGGGACGTAGGGGCACTTGGACATGTAGCACATGTCGCAGAGATAGCAGCGATCGACGACTTCCCAATATCGGTTTTTCTCGACGCCGTCGAGCTCCATCGTGGGGCTCTCGTCGACGAGATCGAAGAGGGTGGGGAAAGCGGTACAGAGATTCACGCAGCGCCGGCAGCCATGACAGATGTCGTAGACGCGCTCGAGCTCGGCATAGAGCTTCGCCTCATCGTAGAAATCGTCGGATTTCCAGTCGAGTGGGTGCCGAGTGGGAGCCTCGAGACTCCCCTCTCTCGCAGTCATGGCGGCAGGGTCCGCGTACAGGAAAGCAGGCCGAGGCGCCGCTACACCAGTGCCCGGCCCAGCGTCAGGTTATGTTGTCAGTCGGTGAGCGCGTCCAGGGCTTTCTGGAAGCGGTTCGCGTGCGAGCGCTCCGCTTTCGCGAGCGTCTCGAACCAGTCGGCGATCTCGGTGAAGCCTTCGTCGCGCGCCGATTTCGCCATCCCCGGATACATGTCGGTGTACTCGTGGGTCTCGCCCGCGATGGAAGCCTTCAGGTTCTCGCGGGTGCGGCCGATGGGGAGATCGGTCGCCGGATCGCCGCAGGCTTCGAGATACTCGAGGTGTCCGTGCGCGTGCCCGGTCTCGCCTTCGGCGGTCGACCTGAACACGGCTGCGACGTCGTTCTGGCCTTCGACGTCGGCCTTCGCTGCGAAGTACAAATAACGCCGATTCGCCTGCGACTCGCCCGCGAACGCGGCCTTGAGATTACCGTGGGTTGTGGATCCTTTGAGTTGCATGAACTTCTCCTGTCGTTGTCGCCCATCGACCGGGGCCTGGGAGTACCCCGCGCGCTTCTTAGACTAAATCTAAACGTAAAGCCAGTATAAAAAACGCACCACAGCGTGTCAAACAACCAACGCTCGTTCAACAAAGTGGCGTCACTGTGGCGAAAGGCAATCAATTTTCGACGGCTTTTCAATGGTTCCGGATCCCGTCCGCTCCGGCGGACTCGTCCGGAATGACGTGCCAATACAGGGGGGAGGCATGACAACAGACCAGTGTGAAGAAGAGCAGCAGTGAACCGAAGGAAAGGGGTAACGGGGGGAACCTTGGGTTCCCCCCGTTCGTTTACCGGCGGCAAAGCGCACCTTTCGCCGGCGGGCCCCCCCCCCCCACCCCCAACCCCCCCACCACCCCGT
>CAZULX010000270.1:0-7649 GCA_964621335.1 uncultured Streptomycetaceae bacterium | reverse complement strand
GGGCGCGCGCATCAGCGCGTGCTCTCACAAATCTCCCCTCGCCCTTCGGGAGAGGGGCCGGGGGTGAGGGAAAGCGAGACATGATGGAAGAGCACTTCATCTTCCCGCTGGGCACCGTCCTTTTCCCCGGCGGCTCGCTGCCGCTCAAGATCTTCGAGCAGCGCTACCTGGAAATGACCAAGGCGTGTCTGCGCGACGAGCGCCCTTTCGGCGTGTGCCTGATCCGCGAAGGGCGCGAAGTCGGCGATCCCGCGGTGCCGGAGACCGTCGGCTGCCTGGCGACGATAGAGCGCTGGGACATGCCGCAGCTCGGCGTTTTCCATCTCGTCGCGCGCGGCGGAGCGCGCTTCCGTCTGCTCGACACTCGCGTCGCCAGGAACGGCCTTATGACGGGGTCTCTGGAGCACATCGCCGAAGACCCGCCTGCGGGAAGCGTCGATCCGGCGTGCCGCGAGGTGCTGAAGCTCATCATCGACCGTGTCGGCAAGACCAACTTTCCCGAGCCGATCGCGCTCGACGATCCGCAATGGGTGAGCTACAGGCTCGCCGAAATCCTGCCTTTCGACGCGCACGTGAAGCAGGAGCTGCTCGAGCTCGAAGGCGCCGGCGAGCGGCTCGCGCGCCTGCGCGAGCTACTGGTAAAGGAAGGGCTGGTGGTGCGCGACGGGTGATGGTTGACGTCGAAGATGGGACTGTCGTCATTCCGGACTTGATCCGGAATCCATCGTCAAACCCGTTCAACGTCAAAATGGATTCCGGATCGAGTCCGAAATGACGACATAGGGTTCATCGCTCCTCCTCGTCATTCCTTCGCATCACCTCTTCTTCCATATCCCCGAAGTACCCCGGAAATTCCGCCGCGTAACACGCCGGTGAGCTGTATCCGCCGGCACCGCACGTCGCTCGCGGCAGGCGCCGCGCAGCGAGGAGCGCCGCAAAGCATTTCCGGCTCCCATCCGCGTCGACACCCTGCAGCGGAGCTCCGCCCGCGACGTCGATGCCCGCCTCGGTCACGACGAAATCCATGGGGACGTCGTGCGTCTGCGGATGTATCGTCGCCACGCGCAGCATTTCATAGCTCACGCCGATCGCAATCACGCGCCGCGCGAGCGCCTCCAGCGTGCTGTCGAAGAATCCACCGCCGTAACCGAGGCGAAAGCCGCGTCCGTCGTAGGCGTTCATGGGTACGATCAGGATATCGGGCACCACGATCTCGGTGCCGTCCGGCACCGGTATGCCGTACACGCCGCGGCGCATGGGTGCGCCGGGCCACCACTTCCGGAACCGAAGAGGCGCGTTCCTGGCAGTGACTTCAGGCAGCGCGGCGATAGCGCCCTCGTCGCGCCACCGGCGGACGCAGAACCGCGCATCGTATTCGCCCCTGTAAGGCCAGCAGAAGCCGACGATCGCCTCCGCGGGGATCGCGAAACCGCCGCCGAGATGCGCGCTGATGCGCTCGTTCCACGACGTGCGCTCCGCCTCTGGCACGTTCTCCCGGCGCGAGACGAGCCCGGCCCGCTGCGCTTTGCGCCACGCTGCGATGTCGACGGTACCGGGTTCGCGGCCTTCGTCCTGCATGCTTCCTTATACTATGGTGCCCGGAGCGGGACAAAGGCGGCTCGATGCGATCGACGATAAGGCTCATATGGTGCGCAGCGCTGGCGCTCGCGTTCGCCGCGCCCTTCGCCTGCGCAACCGAGGCCTTCAACCCCAGCCCGCACGCGATCGACATCCCGTCGTGGTTCAAGACGAGCTTTCTCGATCTGCGGGCAGATGTCGCCGAGGCCACGAAAAGCCGCAAAAGGCTCATGGTCTATTTCGGCCAGGACGGCTGTCCCTACTGCCGCGAGCTCATGCGCGTCAATTTCAGCCAGAAGGACATCGTGGAAAAAGCGCGCACGCATTTCGACGCGGTCGCGATCAACATCTGGGGCGATCGTGAAGTGACCTGGGTCGACGGCAGGCGCTACAGCGAGAAAGCGTTCGCCGCGATGCTGAAGATCCAGTTCACCCCGACGCTCATCTTCTTCGACGAGAAAGGCACCGTCGCGCTGCGCGTGAACGGCTATTACCCGCCGCACAAGCTCGCAGCCGCGCTCGATTACGTCGCGGGCCGCAACGAGGCGCGGCAGCCCTACTCCGAGTACCTCGCACGCAACGCTCGCGAGCCCTCGAGCGGCAAGCTGCACGCCCAGCCGTTTTTCATGAAACCCCCTTACGACTTCGCCCGCTCGCGCAAGCGCGGTGCGAAACCTCTGGCGGTCTTTTTCGAGCAGAAAGATTGCGCGGCCTGCGACGAGCTCCATGCCGTCGGTTTCAGGGACGCGCGACTGCGCGCGATGCTCGCGAAATTCGACGTTGCGCGGCTCGAGCTTTTCGGCCGCGCGCCGGTCGTCACGCCATCGGGCAGGCGCGCGAGCGAGGGCGAGTGGGCGCGCGAGCTGGGAGTCGCGTATACGCCCTCGGCGGTGTTTTTCGATTCCGCGGGCAAGGAGGTATTCCGGCTCGATGCCTACCTGCGGCCGTTCCATCTCGCATCGAGCTTGGATTACGTCGCGAGCGGCGCGTATCGCACGCAACCGTCGTTCCAGCGCTACCTGCAGGCGCGCGCGGCGAAAATCCGCGAAGCGGGAGGCAAGGTCGAGCTGTGGTGAGTGCCGTCTACGAGCCCGATAGCGATTCGATGATGCGCCTGACCGGCGCAGGCATCCCGGTTCTCGCCGCCTCTTCGATAGTGAGCCAGCGGTAGTCTGTCTCGGCCGCGCGCGGCACGACGCTCGTCACCTTGAGCTTGCGAGGCGAGATCGTCAGGCTGAAGTGGGTGAACCCGTGCTCGACGTCGGGCAGGCGCTGTGCCTCCCCGACCTTCGCGCCGTACCGCTGTAGAGAGACCGCGGCCGCGTCCTCGTCGTCGGCAAGCTCCGGAAAGCACCAGAGCCCGCCCCAGATGCCCGGCGCGGGGCGCCGCTCGAGGAGCAGCGCGCCGCTGCGGTCCAGGACCAGCATCACAGTGTTCCTGTGCGGCAGCGCTTTGCGCGGCCTGGGGGCCGGAATCTCGTCGATCAGGTTCTCGCGCAGCGCGATGCAGCTTTCGTTCACCGGGCACGCGCCGCACTTCGGCTGCCGCCGCAGGCAGACGGTCGCGCCGAGGTCCATGAGGCCCTGCGTGTAAGACTCGATGCCGCGCACCGGGAGCAGGCCCTCGGCTGCGCTCCACAAGGCGTCCGCGGTCGCCTTGTCGCCGGCATGGCCCGCGATGCCGCAGGCGCGAGCGAGCACGCGCTTCACGTTGCCGTCGAGGATCGCGTCGCGTCTCCCGTGGGCGAACACGAGGATTGCCGCGGCGGTGGAACGGCCGATTCCCGGGAGCGCCGCAACCTCTTCGAACGTGGATGGAAAAATTCCGGCATGTCGATCGCGGATCACTGTCGCTGCGCGGTGCAGATTCCGCGCGCGCGAGTAGTAACCGAGCCCGCTCCAGTGCGCGAGCACGTCGTCGAGGTGCGCCGCGGCGAGGGCCGCCACGTCGGGAAAGCGCGCCATGAAGCGCTCGTAATACGGGATCACGGTCGCCACCTGCGTCTGCTGCAGCATGATCTCGGAGACCCAGATGCGATACGGGTCGCGCGTGCCCTGCCAGGGCAGATCGTGGCGGCCGTGGCGGCGCTGCCACGCGACGACCCTGCTCCCGAACGCCTTCATTTGAGAACCAGCCTCACGTTGCTCGCGGTGCCGCTCGCCGCCTCAAGCACGCCGATGCGCAACGTCCCGCTCGCGGGCAAGTCCGCGAGCGGGGCGAGCAGGCTCGCTCCCGGCGCGGACGCGGCTTTTTGCGGGGTCTTCGTCCTCGCGCCCGTGTCGGCGAGGTAGCGATCGAGATCGAGCCGGTCGAGCTCGACCGCGAACGTATACACCGGCGAGGCGAAGCCCGCCGCAGTCAGGCGGGCTTTGACAGTGCTGCCCGCGACCTTGCCTGCCAGCTCGGCCTGGACGCCTTGCTGCGCGAGGTCGAGCCGGGCTTCGCCTTTCAGCGCGCCGCTCAATCCCTTGCGCGGCAGCCGCGGCCCGCTCGCCTCGAAATCCGCCGCCATGTTCGAGAGGCTCAGCTTTCGCGCCGCGATCTCCGCATCGAGCTTTGCTGCGAGGGCCGCGTGCACGCGATGCCCTCCGCGCTCCAGCGCGAGCTCGGCGGAGACCGCGTCGGCGGCGATGCGATCCTGCGAGTGCGTGACGCTCGCTGAGGCGAGCTTCACCTCGGTCGCTCCGGCGGCGCCTGTCGCACGCAGAGCGATCCGCAGAGAGCCACCTGCAAGCTCTCCGGGAACAGCGCGCAGGCTCGCCGCGTCCAGCGCGAGCGCGATCGCGTCGTGGCCGTAAGTGCCGGCCAGGGTCGAGGTGAGCGCGCTCACTTCCAGCGCGTTGGTCTCGCGGGCGAATGCGACGCTGCCCGCAGCACGCGCGGTGAGATCCGCCATGCCGGGGACGCGGCCGGCGAGGCGGACGCTCGCCGCCTCGAGCGCGTAACGCTTTGCGGCGAGGTCGAGCTTCATCCGGCCCTCGACGACGGACTTGAGAGCGAACGTTTCCTTCGCGTCGCGTGCGCTGAAAGCGAGGGTCACCGGCGTCGTGACGCCGTTCGCGAGACGGCCGGTTTCGACCGCGATATCGGCGAGCGCGTATTGCGTGCCCGATGCGAGGTCGTGATACGCGATCGAGGAGCGCTCGACCTTGACGCGTCCGATATCGAATTGCGGCGCACCGCCTTCCCCTTGCAGCAGGTCGTCGATGTTGAGCCGGCCGTCTTCATGGCGCGTGATGCGCACGTTCGCGCCCGAGAGGACGATTTCAGAGGCGACGAGCTCACGCGCGAGCAGGGGCCCGAGCTCGAGCCTCATCCGCGCGCTCTCCAGGCTCGCGAACGGCTCGTCGCTTCCCCGCTCGCTCAACTCGAGTGCGCCGAGCCGCACCCCGACGTCGGGCCAGAACGAAAGCTCGACCTCGCCCTTGATCTGCAGCGTGCGTCCGGTCTTTTCCTTGACGAAAGCGACGATGCGGCCGCGATGATCTAGAGGATCAAAGGTCGCGACGAGATAGGCGATCACGCCACCGACTGCGAGGATGACGACCGCGAGCGCATACAGCGCGTACTTCAGCAGCCCGCGCGGCGGCCGCGCAGCGCGCCCGGTGCTCTCTTCCATGGGGCCGATTCTAGCCCGCCTGGGCGGCGGCAGCCCCCTTCCCTCGGTTGAAGCTCGTATCAGCGATACGGCATGTGCGCCGGCTGCGACACCGCGCACATCGTTTCGGTCAGCGCGCGCCGCTCATCGGGAAACGGATGGTGCCCCGCGTGCCGCGCGAGGTCGCCCTGCGCGATGATGCCGACGAGCCGTCCCCTGTCGTCGACAATCGGCATGCGCCGCACCTGCTGATGCGCCATCTGACGCATGCACTCGGTGACCGACTCGTTCGCGAAGCACGCGAAGACGCGCTCCGTCATGCAGTCGGCGACGATCGCATTTCGCGCGTCGCGCCCGCGCGCGACGATGCGTATCGCGATGTCGCGGTCGGTGATCATGCCCACGAGCACGCCGTTGTCGCCGATCACCGGCAGCGCGCCGCAGTCGCACTCCTCCATGAGGCGCGCAGCGCGCTCGACCGAGGTCGCGGGATGAACGTTCGTCACGCGGCGCGTCATGATCTCGTGCACGCGGATCTCATCGATGTTGCGGGAGCGCAGAGTCGTGGACGGGCCCCGTGCGTTCCTGTCCCAGCCCGGCTCGGGCCGCGCGCCGGAATCGCCCGGCGGACTGCCGTAGCGGGGCCGGTCGTACTCGTCGCGCGCAAGGCGCTGCGTCTCCCGCTCGCGGGTGCGCGGATCGTCGGGACGGTCGCGATCGTTTCTCCACATGGTGCGTCCTCCTGTCGTTTTGGCGCTTCGGGAGCGGGTGCAATGCACATGCCCGGGAGTACGCCGAAATGCTAATCTAGGCGCCCCCTTTTGTTAGAGAACTCGAATGCCGCTGGTTGCGATGACGCGTGAAATGGGCTCGCTCGGCAGGGACGTTGCGGCGCAACTCTCCGAGCGCCTCGGAAAGCGGCTCGTGCACCACGAGATCATCGGCATCCTCGCCGACAAGATGCGGCTCCGCAAAAGCCACGTGGTCCGGTTTCTCGAAGGCAGGGCGGGCGTGTGGGAGCGCATGACCACGGATGAGACGAGCCTTGCGATCTATACCGCCGACGAAACCCTGCGACTGGTAGAGAGCGAGAGCGTGGCGGTGCTTCTCGGCTGGGGCGCGGCCCACCTGTTGCGCCCGGTGAAGCATGTCGTTTGCGTGCGCGTGTGCGCGCCTTTCGAAACGCGTGTCGAGCGCATGATGCAGCGCCTCAACACCGACGACCGCGCCTTCGTCGAATCCGAGATCCGGCTCTCGGAGGAAGCGCACAGCGCGATCACCCGGCGCCATTTCGGCGTCGACTGGCAGCAACCCGAGCATTACGACCTCGTGCTCAACACCGAGCGTCTGCCGACAGAGCAGTGTGTCGACGAGATCGCGAGGCTCCTCGATTCGCCGCTTTTCCAGGAAACGCCCGAATCGAAGCGAGCCCTTGCGAATCTCGCGCTGCAGGCCCACGTGCGCGCGGCGCTGCGCGCGGACCCGCGCACCGCGAAGGCGAACGTCATCGTGGAAGCCGCCGATGGGCGCGTCACCCTTTCGGGCGTGCTGGACGCGGGGGTGGACGAGGGCGATCCCGTCGACGTCGTCATCAACGCCAAGGGCGTCGTGGAGGTGGAAAGCCTGCTGAAGAGCGCGAAGCTGCCGCGATACAAGCTGGATAGCTGACGTCCCGCGCCAGCGAAAAGGCCACCGTGACGGTGGCCTTTCATTTTCTGGAGCGGGTGATGGGAATCGAACCGACGTTCTTAGCTTGGGAAGCTACTTTCCTACCTTTGGAAGACACCCGCGGCTGGGGGCGTTCTAAGGAGGAGATGGCGACCCTCATGTTCCGTGTGTGGCACGGCTGTGTGAATGTTACTGGAGCCTCTGAACTTTGCAAGGAACACCTCGCTTCAGGGCTAAACGACGTCAGCGATGGTGCCGAGAATGCGGTTGCGGTTTCCATCGCCGGATTGATCTTCTGTCGCCCTCCTCTCGCCATACGCTGCCGGCGAGCAATAAAATGCGCAGACGAGGGCGCGCGCGCCAAATCTCTGCGCTGTAGCGCGAATGCGCCGGCCTCTCCATGGTCCGGCTGGTAGCAGCTGAGCGTGCGCATTGATTGCCCACTCGTCCCAATACGCTGCGCGCGCTTGACGAAAAGCATAGCGGCGGTTTCAATGCTCCGTTGTGTCACGGGACTACAACTTGGTCGACATGTTTGGCCAGGACGATCCGCGGTTAGCGACGGCTGCGTTCAGAGCGGCCGACGAATGGCAACCGCCACAAACCTCCGCTGCGCCGCACGATTGTCAGCCAGTTGCGGCGGCCGCGCGCGCATACGCACTCGCTCGACTTAAGGTAATGATCCTGGCGTCGGTGCAGGAAGAACCGGATGCGCGCGTTCTCGCAACTGAATTCTCTTGCGCGCAGTGCAAAGTAGCGTCTGCCGTAATTTATGCGTGCTTATCTACGAACAACAATCGGCAA
>CAZULX010000269.1:0-6489 GCA_964621335.1 uncultured Streptomycetaceae bacterium | reverse complement strand
GTGCCGCGGTGCCCCGAGGCATCCTTGTCGCCTTCGAAGCCTTCGAGCACGTTGTAGCACTCGGCGTAACCGGCCTGCTGCGCCATCATCGCCGCGTTGTGCGAGCGTCCGCCGCTGCGGCAGATGAAGAGGAGGGGTGAGTCCTTTTTGACTTCGCGCTCGAGCTGTTGCACGAATTCGGGGTTGGGACGGTTCGCCGGATAGGTCAGGAGCTCGATCTCGACTGCGCCCGGAATTCGGCCGACCCAGTCGAGCTCGGCACGCGTGCGCACGTCCACCAGCTTCGCCGCAGGCTTCTCGCGCAGCACCGCCTGCGCTTCCGCAGGGGTGAGGGCGCCTTCGTACGGCAGGCCTGACTGCTGCGCCCGCTCGCGGGCTTTTCGCAGGGTTTCATCGAGGCTCATGCAGATCTTCCTGAAGTTCGGTTGAAGGTCGCGATTTTATCATCGGCACCACAATGGTCCGGCAGCGGTACCTCGACGCCTCATCGTGGTGCATAATTGAGCTGGCACGCCCTCCGGTGGTGCGCGGGACGTGGGCGTGTCGAAGCAACTCGTTGTAGCGCAATAGCTTTTGTGTCCGGTGTATTGGCATAGATCGTGCTGACTGGGCACTCCCGTTGGTCCACTCATAACACCTATCAGGAGAACAGAATGGCAGGCGGTGCCGACGTCACCAAGATGATCAAGGACAACGAGGTCAAGTTCGTCGACCTTCGTTTTACCGATACGCGGGGGAAGGAGCAACACGTTTCGGTCCCGACCAAGGCTTTCGACGAAAGCAAGTTCACCGACGGTCACGCCTTCGACGGGTCGTCCATCGCGGGATGGAAAGGCATCCAGGCCTCCGACATGCTGCTCATGCCGGATCCCGAATCGGCGCGGCTCGATCCCTTCACCGACGAGCCGACTCTGCTGCTCACGTGCGACGTGGTCGAGCCTTCCGACGGCAAAGGCTACGACCGCGACCCGCGCTCGATCGCGAAGCGCGCTGAAGCCTATCTGAAATCCACCGGCATCGGCGACACCGCCTACTTTGGCCCCGAGCCCGAATTCTTTGTCTTCGATTCGGTGACGTGGAACGTCGACATGGCGGGCTCGTACGTGAAGATCACGTCGGAAGAAGCGCCGTGGTCATCGAGCGCCGACCTCGAAGGCGGCAACATGGGCCACCGCCCCGCGGTGAAAGGCGGCTATTTCCCCGTGCCTCCGGTCGACTCGCTGCAGGATATCCGCTCGGCGATGTGCATGGCGATGGAGGAAATGGGCGTCGAAGTCGAAGTCCACCACCACGAAGTCGCAGCACCCGGACAGTGCGAGATCGGCACCAAGTTCAACAGCCTGGTCAAGCGCGCGGACTGGATGCAGATCCTCAAGTACTGCGTGCACAACGTCGCGCACTCGTACGGCAAGACCGCGACTTTCATGCCGAAGCCGGTCGTGGGCGACAACGGCTCGGGCATGCACGTGCACCAGTCGCTGTGGAAAGGCGGCAGCAATCTTTTCAGCGGCAACGGCTACGCCGGCTTGTCCGAGCTTGCGCTCTACTACATCGGCGGCGTCATCAAGCATGCCAAGGCGCTGAACGCCATCACCAATCCCGGCACCAATTCGTACAAGCGCCTCGTTCCCGGATTCGAAGCGCCGATCAACCTCGCTTACTCGGCGCGCAACCGCTCCGCTTCGATCCGCATTCCGTACGTGTCGAGCCCAAAGGCGCGCCGCATCGAAGTGCGCTTCCCCGATCCGACGGCGAACCCGTACCTCGCGTTCACCGCGATGATGATGGCGGGGCTGGACGGGATACAGAACAAGATTCACCCCGGCGATCCGATCGACAAGAACCTGTACGACTTGCCGCCCGAGGAAGCGAAGAAGGTCCCGAACGTGTGCTCTTCGCTCGATCAGGCGCTCGACGAGCTCGATCGCGATCGCGAGTTCTTGACGCGCGGCGGCGTATTCTCGAACGACATGATCGACGCCTACATCGCGCTCAAGATGGAAGAGGTCACCCTGTTCCGGATGACGACGCATCCGATCGAGTTCCAGCTCTATTACAGCCTGTAAGCGCGGCGCGGGCAGCACGAGGGGCGGGCCGCAGTGCCCGCCCTTTTTCTTCCATAGCGCCGCAAGGCGCCTAAGCGGTGTAGTTGCGCCCGGAGCGCAGCGAAGGAGCGGAGTAGGTGTTTATCGATTGCCAGCAGTTTTTCAGTGACATAGACTTGCGGCGCGATGGGGCCGCCGCGTCAACCGGCGCGGCGCGATCACGTTGCTTCGTATCGATCGGGTCCGGGTCTCGCGCTGATGCATTACTTCCTGTTCGTGCTGCTGGTTGCTGCGTCCCTGTCCGCGCAGGCGAACAATCACATTCTTTACGAGTGCGTCGACGCGAGCGGTGCCAAGCAGTTCACGAACATCCCCGCCAATCCGAAGGGGTGCAAGGCGCTGAATATTCCCACCACGCCGCCGTCGGCGCCCGCCCCCGCGCCAGGCTCGGCGCAAGCGGGCAAGGCGCCCCCCGTGGCGAGGCCGTCGAACTTTCCGCGCGTCGACCGCGCGCTCCAGCGCGAGCGTGACAATGACCGCCGCCGCATCCTCGAGAACGAGCTCTCCAACGAAGAGAAGCTGCTCGAGCAGGCGCGCAAGGCGCTTGCAGAACAGCAGAGCGTGCGCCTCGGCAGCGAGCGCAACTATCAGCGCGTGCTCGATCGTCTCGAGCCTTACGAGCAGACCGTCAGGCGGCACGAGAACAACGTCGCCAGTCTCAGGCGCGAGATCTCCAAGATCCGCTGAGCGCGCCGCATCGCGGCGCCCGCCGCCCGCGTGTCCAGGCCATCGCGCGTGGCTTGGATCTTGCTAAAGCCGTCGTCCGGATCTTTACGATGGCAGCCACCACTTTCTCCGGCCTCGACCTGCTCGCCACCGCCGTCATGCTGGTCGACGAGAGCGGTTACGTGCGCTACATGAATCCGGCGGCGGAGAATCTCTTCGGGCTCTCGACCCACAATGCCGAAGGCGCCCACCTCGAGGAGGTCTTCAAGGATAGCGGCGTGCTCACCGCGGCCATCGGGTATGCCCGCGAGCACAACTGCAGCTATTCGGAGCACGGCCTCACGTTGTCGGCGAACGGGCACTCGGTGGTGCATCTCTCGTGCACCGTGACACCGGTGGAAGGCGAGGCGCACGTGCCGGGAGGGGCGTTCCTGTTCGAGTTCAGGCACACCGAGCAGGAGCTCAAAATCGCGCGCGAAGAGCGCATCCTCGACCAGAGCCAGGCGAACCGGGAGCTGATACGCAACCTCGCGCACGAAATCAAGAACCCCCTCGGCGGCATACGCGGCGCGGCGCAACTGCTCGACCGCGAGCTCGAGCGGCCCGCGCTCCACGAGTACACGCAGGTCATCATGAAGGAAGCCGACCGCCTGCAGCTCCTCATGGACCGCCTGCTCACGCCGCACCGGCTGCCGCAGCCGTCGCAGGTCAACGTGCACGAAGTGCTCGAGCGCGTGAGGAGCGTCATCCTCGCTGAATTCGCGGGTATCAGCGTGCGCCGCGACTATGACACGAGCCTGCCCACGATCGAAGGCGACCGCGAGCAGCTCATCCAGGCCGCGCTCAACATCGCGCGCAACGCCGCGCAGGCGCTGGCCGCGAAGCCGCCGCGTGAGGCGAAAGGCGAGATCCGGCTCCGCACGCGGGTGGCGCGGCAGGTCACGCTCGCGCGCAAGCGTTACCGGCACGCGCTCGATGTCCGCATCATCGACAACGGCCCCGGCATACCGGAGGCGATACGCGAGCGGATCTTCTACCCGCTCGTGTCCGGGCGCGACGGCGGCACCGGGCTCGGGCTCACGCTCGCGCAGAACTTCATTTCACAGCACCACGGGACGGTCACGTTCGAAAGCAGACCCGGCAGGACGTTCTTTTCGATCCTGCTTCCGATAATCGAGAAAGGCGCTGAGGAATGACGAAGAACGGCGGTTTTGAAGGAATGGAGGTAACGGAGGGAAACCATGGGTGTCCCTCTGTTCGTTCGCCGGGCCGCGGCTTGGTTCAGCGTGCCGAGCGCAGCGAGGTGCCGCGACAATGAAACCCGTCTGGATCATCGACGACGACCGCTCGATACGCTGGGTGTTCGAGAAAGCGCTCACGCGCGAGAACATCGCTTTCAAGACTTTCTCCTCGGCGCGCGAAGCGCTCGCGGCGCTCGACGTCGAAACGCCGCAGGTGGTCGTGAGCGACATTCGCATGCCGGGCGAGTCGGGTCTCGAGCTCTTGCAGAAAGCGAAGGAGCGCTACGCGAATCTGCCCGTCATCATCATGACCGCATATTCCGACCTGGAGAGCGCGGTGAGCGCTTTCCAGGGCGGCGCGTACGAGTACCTGCCGAAGCCGTTCGACGTCGACCACGCGGTCGACCTCATACGGCGCGCGGTCGAGGAAAGCATGCGCCAGGAAACCGCGGCCGAAGTGAGCGAATCCGCACCCGAGATCCTGGGGCAGGCGCCCGCGATGCAGGAAGTGTTTCGCGCCATAGGGCGTCTCGCGCAGTCGCAGGCGACGGTGCTGATCACCGGCGAATCGGGCACGGGCAAGGAGCTCGTCGCGAACGCGCTGCATCGCCACAGCCCGCGCGCGGCGAAGCCTTTCATCGCGATCAACACCGCGGCGATACCGAAGGAGCTGCTGGAGTCCGAGCTCTTCGGCCATGAACGCGGCTCGTTCACCGGCGCGCAGACCATGCGGCGCGGGCGTTTCGAGCAGGCCGAAGGCGGAACGCTATTTCTCGACGAGATCGGCGACATGCCGCAGGAGCTGCAGACGCGGCTGCTGCGCGTGCTGTCCGATGGCAATTTCTATCGCGTCGGAGGGCATCAGCCGATCAAGGCCAACGTGCGCGTGATCGCGGCCACGCACCAGGACCTCGAGACGCGGGTGCGCCAGGGCCAGTTCAGGGAAGATCTTTTCCACCGGCTGAACGTGATACGCATGCGGCTGCCCAGCTTGCGCGAGCGCCGCGAGGACATCCCGCTCCTCGGCAAGTATTTCCTCCAGAAAAGCGCGCGCGAGCTGAACGTAGAGTCCAAGCGGCTTTCGGAGGCGGCGCTCAAGTACCTGCAGACCCAGGACTGGCCGGGCAACGTGAGGCAGCTCGAGAACGTCGCGCACTGGCTCACCGTGATGGCGCCGTCGGTCAGCATCGAAGTGAGCGACCTGCCGAGCGAGCTGCGGGCCGACACCCACGCCGAGACCGCGCAGAACTGGGTGTCGGCGCTCGAGCGCGAAGCCGAATCGCTGCTCAACCGCGGCGAAACGAGCATCATCGACGAGCTCACGCGCCAGTTCGAGAAGGCGCTGATCCTGCGCGCGCTCGCCCACACCGGCGGTCGCCGCATCGAAGCCGCTCACCTGCTCGGCCTGGGCCGCAACACGCTCACGCGCAAGATCCAGGAGCTAAGGCTCGACGATAAACCGTGACTGGTGACTGGTGACTGGTGAGCGGTGAGCGGTGACTGGTGACTCGTCACTGGTCACGCGTCACCCCATCGTTCGTCAGTCGAGCGCCAGCTCGACGATCACCGGTGCGTGGTCGGAGGGTCGCTCCAGGCGGCGCGGCTCGACATCGATCGCGCACGACGTGCACAGCGGCACGAGCGCGGAGGAGAGCAGGATGTGGTCTATCCGCAGCCCCATCTTGCGTCTGAACGCCATCATGCGGTAATCCCACCACGTGTACGAGCGCTCGGGCTGGTCGAAAAGTCTGAAAGCGTCGGTGAGGCCGATTCCGAAAAGCGCGTGCAGCGCTTCGCGTTCTGGCGGCGTGAAATGGATTTTCCCGGCCCAAAGCTCGGGGTCGTGCACGTCGCGCGCCTCGGGCGCGATGTTGTAATCGCCCGCCACGACGAGCCGCGGATGCCGCACGAGCTCGCCGCGCAGCCATTCGCGCAAAGCCGTGAGCCAGCTCATCTTGTACTGGAACTTCGGCGATTCGAGGTTTTCCCCGTTGGGCACGTAGGCGCAGACCACGCGCACGCCCGCGACCGTGGCGGAGACGACGCGCTGTTGCGCGTCATCGAGCCCGGGTATGCCTTTCAGCGCATCTTTCGCCGGCGTGCACGAGAGGACCGCGACTCCGTTATACGTGCGCTGCCCCGAGAAAAACGCGTGATACCCGGCTTCGCGCAGCGCATCGCCGGGAAACTTCGCGTCTTCGAGCTTGGTTTCCTGCAAACAGAGAACGTCAGGCTGTTGCTTTGCCAGCCAGTCGAGCACGTGAGGCAGCCTCACGTTGAGCGAATTGACGTTCCACGTCGCGAGCTTCACTTAGCTGACGGCGGCGCTGCCCGTTTGGCCGCGGGCTGCGGCGGGGCCTTGCCTTTCGCGTCGGCAGCCGGCTGCGCGCTTGCCGGGGCCGGCGGCTTGTATCCGGGCGGCGGTGATTTGGGATATCCGGCGTTGCCGAGCGCCGCATCCCAAGCGGTATCGAGGT
>CAZULX010000268.1:0-3687 GCA_964621335.1 uncultured Streptomycetaceae bacterium | reverse complement strand
GGCCGCGGTGTCGCCGTCGCGCTTCAGGACCGCCAGCACCTTCTTCGCAGCCGCGATCGCCGCGCGGTGCGTCTGCGAAGGGTAAATACCCAGCCGGTAACCCATCGCTTCGAGCTCGCGCGCCGCGAGCGGCGGGGTCTTCCCGCCTTCGAACACGTTCGCGACCGCGGGCTTGCTCACCGCTTTCGGAATTGCCGCCAGCTCTTCGACTGTCTGCGGCGCCTCGACGAAAGCGAGGTCTGCCCCGGCGTCGAGATACGCGTTCATGCGCTCGAGCGCCGAAGGGATGCCTTCGACCGCGCGAGCGTCCGTCCGCGCGATGATGAGCATGTCCGCGTCGCGCCGCGTGTCGACCGCCGCCATGATCTTGCCGGCCATCTCGCCCTTGCTCACGAGCTGCTTTCCTTCGTAGTGCCCGCATTTCTTGGGTGAGATCTGATCCTCGATGTGAAAGGCGGCAACGCCGGTCTTTTCGTATTCCCGGACGCTGCGCACCACGTTCACCGCGTTGCCGTAGCCCGTGTCCATGTCGGCGATGACGGAAATGTCCACCGCCTCCACGGTGCGCGCGATCCACGGGAGAATTTCCGTCATCGTGAGGAGCCCGACGTCCGGATAGCCGTTCGCGCGCGAAAAACCGCCGCCGGTGAGATACACCGCGTCGAATCCCGCAAGCTCGACCAGACGCGCGGTGAGCGTGTCGTGCGCGCCCGGCGCGATGACGTAGCCCGGCGCGGATATAAGCGCCCGCAGTTTCTGTCTTGCGTTCATGTAGCACCTTCAGTGTTTTTCAGCCGCTGGCGGAGCGCGTAATGGAGCAGCCCGCCGTGGCGGAAGTATTCGACTTCTTCTGTCGTATCGAGCCGGCAGACGAGGGCGAGGGTCTCCTGCGCGCGATCTACACGCCGGATGCTGCACTCGAGGCGCATGCGCGGCGCGAGCGCCCCTTCCAGTCCCGTGATGTCGAAGCTCTCGCTGCCGTCGAGCCGGAGCGTCCTGCGGTCCACGCCGTCCGTGAACTGAAGGGGCAGCACGCCCATGCCGACGAGGTTCGAGCGGTGGATGCGCTCGAACGATTCGGCGAGGACCGCGCGCACGCCGAGGAGCCGCGCGCCTTTGGCGGCCCAGTCGCGTGAAGAGCCCGCGCCGTACTCGGACCCCGCGACGACGACGAGCGGCGTGCCGGCGAGCCGGTAGCGCTCGGCCGCTTCGAAGATCGTCATGCGCTCGCCGCTCGGGATATGCGTCGTGTAACCGCCTTCGAGATCCGGTGTCATCTCGTTGCGTATGCGGATGTTGGCGAACGTGCCGCGGGTCATCACGTCGTGGTTCAGGCGCCGCGAACCGTAGTTCACGAAATCCTTGCGTGCGATGCCGAGCGATTCCAGATATCCGGCCGCCGGCGTGCCGGGGGATATCGCGCCGATCGGCGAGATGTGATCGGTGGTGAGCATGTCGCCGAAGATCGCGAGCACGCGCGCACCGCGGATGTCGCCGGCCGGAAGCGGCTTCGCCGCCATGTCATCGAAGAACGGCGGACGCCGGATGAACGTGCTGGCGGAATTCCATTCGAAGTTCGTGCCGCGCGCGGCTTCGATCCCGCGCCACGCGGAGGTGCCGTCCTCCACGTCCGCATAGCGCGCCCTGAAGAGCCCGGGTGCCAGCGTGCCGTCGACGATGCGGCGGATCTCGTCGGGATCGGGCCAGACGTCGCGCAGGTATACCGGCGCGCCCTCGCGGTCGGTCCCGAGCGGCTCGCGCGTCAAGTCCTTCAAGACCGAGCCCGCCAGCGCATAGGCGACGACGAGCGGGGGGGAAGCGAGGAAGTTCGCGCGCGCGTGCGGATGTATGCGCCCCTCGAAGTTGCGGTTGCCCGACAGCACGGCGACGGCGGCGCAGTCGTTTTCTTCGACGGCCGCGGCGACGGACTCGGCGATCGCGCCGGAGTTGCCCATGCACGTCATGCAGCCGTAGCCGGCGATCGAGAAACCGAGCGCTTCCAGCGGCTCGAGGAGCCCGCTGCGCTGGAGGTAGTCGGTGACGACGCGCGAGCCCGGAGAGAGCGAGGCTTTGACCGACGGCGGGGGCTTGAGCCCGCGTGCGGCTGCGTTGCGGGCGAGCAGCCCCGCGCCGACCATCACCGACGGATTGGACGTGTTGGTGCAGCTCGTGATCGCCGCGATGATGACGTCGCCGTCCCTGACCTGTGCCGGCTGCGGGCGCGGCGTCTGCGGGTATGCGGCACGAAAGGCCTGCGGCGCCTGTGCGAGCGGCACGCGCTCGTGCGGCCGCCGGGGGCCTGCGATCGCCGGCTCGGCGTCGGCGAGATCGATTTCGATCACGCGCGAGTACGCCGGGACCGGTGTGGTCGCGTCGCGCCAGAGCCCCTGGGCCCTGGAATACGCTTCGACCAGCTCGACGTGCTCATCGGTGCGTCCCGTCAGCCGCAGGAACCGCAGCGTTTCCGCGTCGATCGGGAAGTAACCCATCGTCGCGCCGAACTCCGGGGTCATGTTCGAAATCGTCGAACGGTCCTGGAGCGACAGCGCATCCACGCCGGGGCCGAAATACTCGACGAACGTGCCGATGAGCCTATGTTTGCGCAGCGTCTGTGTGATCGTCAGCACGACGTCCGTTGCGGTGACGCCGGTGCCTGGCGCACCCGTGAGCCGCACGCCGACCACTTCGGGGATCAGCATCGAAACGGCCTCGCCCAGCGCAGCCGTGCCGCCTTCGAGGCCACCCACGCCCCAGCCGGCGATGCCGAGACTCCCGATCATCGGCGTGTGGCTGTCCATGCCCAGTACCGAATCGGGATACGCGAGCGTGCGGCCGTCGCGCGCTTCGGTCCACACCACGCGCGCGAGGTATTCGAGGTTGATCTGGTGGCAGATGCCGGCGCCCGGCGGGATGAAGCGCAGGTTGTCGAACGCCTGCGCGGCCCAGCGCAGAAACGCGTAGCGCTCGCCGTTGCGCTCGAATTCGAGACGCATGTTGCGCTCGAGCGCGTCCGGCGTGCCGGTGTAGTCGGCCATCACCGAATGATCGATGACGAAATCGACCGGCAGCTCCGGGTTGATGCGCCGCGGATCGCCGCCGAGGCGCACCATCGCGTCGCGCATCGCCGCCATGTCGCCCATGAGCGGGACGCCGGAGGAATCGACCATCAGGACGCGCGCGGGCCTGAAGCCGATCTCGCGCTGGGAGCTTCGCGCCTCCAGCCATTGTGCGACCGCGTGGATATCGTCCGCGCTGCCGCGGCCTTGCGCGTGCTGGCGCAGCACGCTTTCGAGCACCACCTTCAGCGTAAACGGAAGCGCCGCGATGCCCTTCAATCCCGCCGCTTCGGCGGCGGGGAGGCTGTAATAGCCGTAGTGCCGGCCGCGAACCTCGAGCTCGCGCAGCGTCTCCTGGCTCTTCATCCTTCAGTTCGCCTTCGCGCCGCTTTCCTTCACGATCTTGCCCCATTTGACCATCTCGGACGAGATGACCGACGCGGTCTCGGCCGGCGTGCCCGCGACGGGCACCGCGCGGGCTGCGGCAAGCCGCTCGACCGTGGCGGGCGCCTTCAATGCCTTGATCGATTCGGCGGAGAGCTTCTGGATGAGGTCGTTCGGGGTGCCCGCCGGCCGCGCCGTCGGCGCCGAAGACGAGCGAAGAAGGCGCCGCGCGCAGCAAGGCCGCGGC
>CAZULX010000267.1:0-3753 GCA_964621335.1 uncultured Streptomycetaceae bacterium | reverse complement strand
GGTGATAGAGGCGCTCGGTTTCGAGCTTCACCAGCGCGTCGGCACCGAGCGCGCGCGCTTTTTCGCGCGCATCGTTCAGCATCGTCGCCTCCGACCCGCCGCGCGATTCGATGAGCGCGATCTCCACGTGCGGCCGCGTGGGTTTCTCCAGTAGCACTTCGACGGATTGGGTCGGCGGATATTTCTGCGCCGGCTTCAGCTCCACGATCTGGGTCGACACCGTCGCGCACGCGGTCAACGCGAGGACGGTCGAAAACATCAGGCAGCGCGCGGTTCTCATGCGCGTTGGACACTGCCGCCGCTGCCGGGGTTCACCGCGGGCGTGGCGCAACCGGCATCACGCCAGTATCAGGGTCGCCTCGAGCTTGATCTCGAGCGCCTTGTCGCCGTTCGCGAGGTGCGCCGCGGCTTCGGCGGGCGAGGCGCCGGGCTTCCAGCTCTCCCTGTAGGCCTTGAGCTCGTCGCGGCTGGTGATCGCGGTGCGTTTGATGAAGGCTTCGTAATCGTCTCGCAGGTGCGAGCAGAGCCACGACTGCCCTTTCCATTGCTCGAGCTGACCGTAGCTGAAGCCGGTACGCACCGCGAGATCGACTGCTGCCGAGTGGCTCAGGTTCTCGACGGTATCGAAGCCTTCCCGGCCGAGACGCAGCTCGGGACGTCCACTCAGATATACGCCCGGAGCGGCGCCCGCGTCTAACCGCTTTTCGGGCGAGCTTCGTCCAGAAATTCGCACACGACGGGAACGGCCGCTGCGGGACTTTCCTCGTGCGGGATGTGCCCGCAGCGGTCGAGGACCTCGAGCCTGGAGCCGGCAACCGCCCCGTGCAGCCGCTCGCCTATCGCCAGCGGCACGATCTCGTCCTCGCGTCCCCACAGGAGCAGGGTCGGAACGCGGATCTCGCCGTAGCGCAGCGCGATCTCCTCGATGTCCGGCGGGACGAGCTGCGCGGCGGTTCGCAGCAGGGCGTGCCGGCCTCCAGGCATGTCCAGCGCGCGCGCGTATTCGACGACCGCTTCCTCGGGTATGAGCGCATCGTCGTAATACGCGGCTTTCAGCACGTGCCTGACTTGCAGGTTCGCCGGCAGCATCGCGACCCCGGCGGCGCCGACTACCGGTGTGCGCAGCAGGCTGATGAACGAAGGCAGCGGCTGCGGATACGCGACGCTGTCGATCAGAACCAGACGAGAAAGGCGCAACCGCGCATGGGACTGGAGCTCCAGCGCGAGGAGCAGGGCGACGCCGCCGCCGAACGAATGCCCCGCGATCGCGAGGCCCGACAGGTCGAGCGCACGGATCAGGTCCGATACGAGCCTCACCTGATCGTGGATCGAGTACGCGTCGTCTTCGGGCTTGGGAGAGCCGCCGAAACCCTTGAGATCGACGGCGATCACGCGGCGGCATTTCGCGAGCGCCGGAACGAGGTGGCGCCACGAATAGACGCTCGCCCCGAAACCGTGAATGAGGAGCACGGGCTCGCCCTGCCCGTGTTCTTCGAAGTGAAGCTCGCCCGTGCCCATGGCGCCCGAGTCTACCGTCTGGCTCGCACGCGGGCGAACGCCGATAATAGGACCTCACCACGCCGGACCCGCGCTTTTCTCCATGCTGCGAACCACGCCGTTTCATGCGCGCACCGCGCCCCTTTGCCTCTCGCACGCGTGGCGCCGCTGGGCGGGCTATGTGGTGGCAAGCTCGTACGAGCTCGCGCACGAGCGCGAATATCACGCGATCAGAAGCTCCGCTGCGCTGCTCGATATCTCGCCGCTCTACAAGTATCGCGTCGCCGGCCGCGACGCGGCGCGGCTCCTCGATCGCGTCGTCACCCGCAACGTCGCGGCCTCCGCCCCGGGGCAGGTCCTGTACACGGGCTGGTGTGACGCAGCCGGGAAAATGCTCGACGACGGCACGATCGCGCGTCTGGATGCCGACCTCTTCCGCATGACTTCGGCCGAGCCCGGCCTGCGTTGGCTGCAGGACAACGCCGCTGGTCTGGACGCCGTCGTCACCGACATTTCGGATTCCACCGCCGCGCTCGCGCTTCAGGGGCCGAGCTCGCGCGCGATGCTCCAGGAGATCGCGGGCGCGGATCTCGCGAAGCTCAGGTTCTTCCGCATCGTCGCGACGACGCTCAAAGGCATTCCGGTCACGATTTCGCGCACCGGCTATACCGGAGATCTGGGCTACGAAATCTGGACCGACGTCGAGCACGCGCTACCCGTATGGGATGCGCTGATCGAAGCCGGGACGCCGTACGGCATCGTCCCCGCAGGCATGCTCGCACTCGACGTGGCGCGCATCGAAGCCGGATTGATGCTCCTCGACGTCGATTACGTGCCTGCGCGAAAGGCGCTCACCGGCCGGCAGACTTCGTCCCCGTATGAGCTCGACCTCGCGTGGACGGTGGACCTGAAGAAGGAAAGCTTCGTCGGCAAAGCCGCGCTCGCCGAGGAAGCGGAGCGCAAGCCGGAGTGGCAGTTCGTCGGCATCGAAGTCGAGTGGGATGCGCTCGAGCGTCTCTACGCCGCGGCGGGTCTCGCGCCGCAGCTACCGGCCACCGCCTGGCGCACCAGCGTGCCGATTTACGCGGGCGGCGGTCAGGCCGGTTACGCGACGAGCGGAGGCTGGTCGCCGCTCCTCAAGAAATACATCGCGCTCGCGCACGTGCATGCGCGCTGGGCGCGCGCCGGCACCGAAGTCGAGATGGAAGTGACGGTCGAGCACAGGCGCCAGCGCGCCGCGGCGAAAGTCGTGAAGAAGCCTTTCTTCGATCCGGAGCGCAAGCGCGCATGAAGAGCCGCTACGACGCGATCGTCATCGGCGCGGGCCACAACGGGCTGGTGTGCGCGGCGTATCTCGCGCGCGCGGGAAAACGCGTGCTGGTGCTCGAGCGCTCCGACCTGATCGGCGGCGCGGCGCGCAGCGAAGAAGTCTTTCCGGGCTTCAGGTTCTCGGTGTTCTCGTACGTCGTGAGCCTGCTGCGGCCCGAGATCATCCGCGACCTCGAGCTGCCGCGGCACGGCCTGCACATCCTCCCGCTCGAAAGCACGCTGACGCCGCTCGCGAACGGCGATTACCTCGCGCAGTGGAGCGACCACGACCAGAACCGGCGCGAGCTCGCGCTGCATTCGCTGCGCGACGCCGAAGCGTACGATGAGTTCGGCATGCTGATGTACCGCATGGCGCGCGCGGTCAAGCCTTTCCTCGGGATGATGCCGCCCGATCCCGCATCGCTCGCGCCGCGCGACGCGATCGGGCTCGCGCGGCTCGCATCGAACCTGCGCGGGCTCGGATCGGGGCAGTTCCACGCGCTGCACAAGCTGCTGACGATGAGCTCGGCCGACTATCTCGACGAGTGGTTCGAGACCGAGGCGCTGAAGGCGACCAAGTCGGCGAGCGGCATCATCGGCACCTTTCTCGGTCCGCGCTCGCCCGGGACGGCGTACGTCCTGCTGCACCATTACATGGGCGAGATCGACGGGGTTTTCCGCGCGTGGGGTTTCGCCAAAGGCGGCAACGGCTCGGTGAGCGCGGCGATTGCCGCGGCCGCTCGCGGCTTCGGCGCGGAGATACGCGCGGCGAGCCCGGTTGCGCGCGTCCTCGTGCGCAACGGGCGCGCCACCGGCGTCGCGCTCGAAAGCGGCGACGAGATCGCTGCGCCTCTCGTCGTTTCGGGGGCCGACCCGCGGCGCACCTTCATGCAGCTCGTCGGCGCGGAGCACCTGCCGCAGGAGTTCGTGGCGGGGATCGAGCGCTTC
>CAZULX010000266.1:0-10334 GCA_964621335.1 uncultured Streptomycetaceae bacterium | reverse complement strand
GGAAGCTCCGATTACGGCGCGCAGCTGGCCGCGCACTTCGGCCTTCCCTACGCCTTCGCCTATTTCTTCACCGACGGCCACGGCGTCGAGCAGGCGCTCGAGCTCTATCGCCGCAACTACAAGCCCAGCGAGCGCTTTCCCCGGCCGCAGGCGACGATCTGCGTGTGGGCGCTCGCGGCGGACACCGCAGCGGAAGCGAAACACCTCGCGACCACGCGCGAGCATTCGCGCATCCTGCGCGAGGTCGGCATACGCGAAGCGCTCGCGCCGCCCGACGAGGCTGCGGCCTATCCTTACACCGACGCCCAGCGCGCGAAGATCGAATCGATGCGCCGCAAAGCGTTCGTCGGAACTGCCGATGAGGTGCGCGGGAAGCTGACTGCGCTCGCGGACGGCCTCGGCCTGGACGAGCTCGTCGTCGTCACCTGGACGCACGATCCCGCGCCCCGTCACCGCTCGTACGAGCTGCTCGCCCAGGCGTTCGGGCTTACGCCCTGAAGGGGCGCGACGCGCCCTACAAACCGACCGCGCCGTCGTATTTTTTCTTCACCTCTTCCGCCGGCAGATACCGCTCTTCGAGCGCCCGCATCTTCGGGAAGCCCGCAAGCTCGTGATACGCGCCCATCGGGTGCTGCGCGAGGCGCTTCTGGAAATCGATCTCGGCCTGCGCGCCGCGCGCCTTGAAGTCGACCGCGTAATCCCACATCGATTGCATCGACGTGCGCAGCCCCGCGAGCGAGACGTGCATCGCCTTGTATCCCATGTCCGCGAAATCCTCGAAGCTCGCTTTCGAATCCGCCCATTCGAGGTTGGCTGAATAGTTGAGGTAGAGCGGCACGCCGGGATGCTCGCGCAGCACCTCCTGCGCGAAGCGCCGCGGATACTCGAGATCGGCGCTCGGAAATTCAGCCCAGATCACGTCGCAGCCGATGGCGGCGAACGCCTTGCCGCGCCGGATCGCCTCGTCGAGCCCGCCGCCGGCGGCAGCCACCGCGTCGGTGCGCGCGATGATGACGAAATCCTTGTCACTGCGCGCGTCGAGCGCGGCCTGGAGCTTGCCGACCGCCTCTTCGAGGGGCGCGACGAGCTTGCCCGCGGCGTGGCCGCAGCGCTTGGGGCTCACCTGGTCTTCGATGTGGATCGCCGCGAGCCCCGCCGCCTCGAAATCCTGCACGGTGCGCACCACGTTGATCGCGTTGCCGTAGCCGGTGTCGACGTCCGCGATCACAGGCAGCGACACGCAGCGCGCGATGTGCCGCGCGTTCACCAGCATCTCGGTCTCGGTGATGAGGCCGACGTCGGGCCAGCCGAGCAGCGTGAGCGACACGTCGTAGCCGCCGACGTAGACGTAATCGAAGCCGACGCGCTCGACGATGAGCGCGTGGAGCGGCGTGGTGATCCCCGGCGTGACCAGGTATCTCTTGGTTCTGAGAGCTTCCCTCAGCTTACGCCCCGCGCTCATCTCTCGACTCCTTATCGTTTCAGCCGGTAGCCGGTCCTGAATGTCCACGCGACCACGGCGATCGACACGGCGAGAAACGCGAGCGTCATGGCGAGGCTCACCGCGATGCTCACGTCGGAAATCCCGTAGAAGCTCCAGCGGAAACCGCTGATGAGATAGACCACGGGATTGAATAGCGAGACCGTCTGCCAGAACGGCGGCAGCATGTCGATCGAATAGAAGCTCCCGCCGAGGAAAGTGAGCGGCGTGATGATGAGGAGCGGAATCAGCTGGAGCTGCTCGAAACCGTCTGCCCAGATGCCGATGATGAAACCGAAGAGGCTGAAAGTCACCGCGGTCAGCACGAGAAAGAGCACCATCGCCACCGGATGCTCGATCCGCAGCGGCACGAAAAGCGCAGCCGTGGCTAGGATGATGACGCCGACGACGATCGACTTCGTGGCGGCCGCGCCGACGTAGCTCACCACCACCTCGAAGGACGACACCGGCGCCGACAGGAGCTCGTAGATCGTTCCGGTGAATTTCGGAAAGTAAATCCCGAAGGACGCGTTGGAGATGCTCTGCGTGAGTATCGCGAGCATGATGAGGCCCGGCACGATGAATGCCCCATAGCTCACGCCATTCATCTCCGGGATGCGCGAGCCGATCGCCGCGCCGAACACGACGAAATAAAGCGACGTCGACAGGACCGGCGAGACAATGCTCTGCGTGAGCGTGCGCCGGCTGCGCGCCATCTCGAAAGCGTAAATCGCGCGTATCGCCTGGACGTTCATGTGGGTCCTAAGGGGTTTTGACCAGCGTGACGAAAATATCCTCGAGCGAGCTTTGCGTGGTGTGCAGGTCCTTGAACCTGATCCCGGCCGCGCCGAGCTCGCCCAGCAGTGCGGTGATGCCTGTGCGCTCGCGCTGCGAGTCGTAGGTGTAGGTGAGCTCGGTGCCGTCGGGCGAGAGCGCGAGGGCGTGCGCCGAGAGCGCGGGCGGGATCGCCGGCAGGGGGCTCATGAGGTGCAGCGTCAACTGCTTGCGGCCGAGCTTCGAGATCAGCGCGGCCTTTTCCTCGACGAGGATGATCTCGCCGTTGCTGATGATGCCGATGCGATCGGCCATCTCTTCGGCTTCGTCGATGTAATGGGTGGTGAGGATGATGGTCACGCCCGAGTCCCTGAGCGATCGCACCAGTTCCCACATGTCGCGCCGGAGCTCGACGTCCACGCCCGCGGTCGGCTCGTCCAGGAAGTGCACTCGCGGCTCGTGCGACAGCGCCTTGGCGATCATCACCCGGCGCTTCATGCCGCCCGATAGGGTCCTGATCCGGCTGTCTTTTCTGTCCCAGAGCGAGAGGTCCCGCAAGGTCTTTTCGATGTGCGCCGGATTCGGCTTTTTACCGAAAAGGCCGCGGCTGAAGGACACCGTCGCCCACACCGACTCGAACGCATCGGTGGTGAGCTCCTGAGGGACGAGCCCGATGATCGAGCGCGTGGCGCGGTAATCGGCGACGATGTCGTGACCGTCGACCACGACCCGCCCTTCGCTCGCGTTGACGATGCCGCAGATCGCGCTGATGAGCGTCGTCTTGCCCGCGCCGTTGGGGCCCAGCAGCGCGAAGATCTCGCCGCTGCGGATATCGAGATCGACGTTCCTGAGAGCGCGGAAGCCGGTTGCGTAGACCTTCGAGAGATTTCGGACCGAGACGATGGGCTGCATGGAAAGATACTATAACCCGTGGGGGCGCGCCGGTTCCGCCGACCGATCATAATGACGCCGGGGCGCCGCAAGACCGTCACTTCGAAAGGATCGCCATGGCTGCAAAGCGTGCAACGAAAATATTCGCGGGTGCGGGACACACGGCGAAAGCGCGCGGAGGTCTCTTTCGTGCGTCAGCGGACGATGGCGAGTGGCAGCCGATCACGCAGGGATTGCCGGAGCGCGTCGAAGCGCGCGCGTTCGTGGTGCATCCGCACGACGCGGAGGTGATCTACGCCGGCACGCAGGACGGCCCTTATCGCAGCACCGACGGCGGCACGCGCTGGGAGCGTCTCGGCTTCCCGGAGCGCGGCGCGGTCGTATGGTCGCTCGCTTTCCACCCGAAGGATCCGCAGGTGATGTACGCGGGGCTCGCGCCCGTCGGGCTCTACCGCAGTGAGAACGGCGGAGAGACGTGGACCAGGCTCGCGGGCGCGAAATCGCCCGGGCACTGCGAAATGGGTTTCCCGACGCGCACCATCGGCATCTCGATCGACCCCGCGCGGCCCGATGACGTCTACGCCGCGCTGGAAGTGAGCGGCGTCATCCGCAGCAGCGACGGCGGCGAGAACTGGACCGATCTTTCGGCGCCGCTGATCGCGCTTTCCGCGAAGCCGCACCTCAAAAGCCGCATCGGCAGCGATACCGATGCGGAGGGCATGCTCGACTCGCACGCGATCACCGTCGCCGGCGGCAAGGTGTTTCTCGCAGTGCGCATGGGGCTTTTCGTGAGCGACGACCGCGGCGCATCGTGGCGCGACATGGAGATCGGGCGTTTCTCACCGCTCGTCTATTGCCGCGACGTAATCGTCTCGCCGCACGACGCGCGCGTCATGTATGCGTGCCTCTCCCCCGCCGCGCGCAGCACCGACGGCTCGCTCTATCGCAGCGACGACGCGGGAAAGAGCTGGCGGCGCTTCGACCACGGCATTAAGGCGAACGCCACGATGATGGCCGTCAACGAGCACCCGGCCGATCCCGCGCGCGTCTACTGCGTCTCGCGGTGCGGTCAGGTGTTCGGCACCGAGGACGCGGGCGCGTCGTGGCGCGAATACCCGCTGCCGAAAGACGTGCGGGACGTGTACGCCGTCGCCTGCGCGTAATCTCAAACGGTCGCGGCGCGCACTTCGCGCAGATCGCAGTCCCCCGCGAGCGCTTTCTCGATGCCGTCCTGCTTGAGCGTGCGCATGCCGTCGCTAATCGCCGCCGCCGCGAGCTCAGCGGCCGATCTGCGCTGAAGGATGAGCGGGCGCAGCCCCGAGCCGCCGAGCAGAAGCTCTTGAAGCCCGATGCGGCCGCGATAGCCGGTGCCGCCGCAGAGCTCGCATCCGGCCACCTCGAAGAGCACCAGCGCGTCGCCGTAGCGCTGCGCCCATTCCGCGCCGACCTGCGGCGCCTGGAGCGGAGTGCCTTCGCAATATTCGTGTAGCAGCGCGTCGATTTCGCCCGGCGTCAAAGGTCGGCTCGCCCGGCGGCACCTCGCGCACAACCGCCGCACCAGCCGCTGTCCCACGATGCCGAGTAGCGCGTCCGACAGGCTGAACGCATCGACCCCCATGTCGAGCAGCCGCGCGACGGTCTCGGCGGCGCTGTAGCTGTGCAGCGCCGAGACCACGAGGCACCCCTTGAGCGCGGCTTCCACCGCGCTCGCGGCGGTCTCGCGGCCGCGGATCTCGCTCACCATGATGACGTCGGGATCGGCGCGCAGGATCGTGCTCATGACCGCCGCGTAATCCCAGCCGATCTGCGGATTCACTTCCACCTGGCTCAGACCCGGACGCGCGATCTCCACCGGGTTTTCGGCGGTCCAGATCTTGGCGCCGGGGACGTTCAGCAGCGTCAGCATCGCGTGCGCTGTGGTAGTCCTGCCCGAGCCTGCGGGGCCGGCGATCAGCATCAGGCCGTCACGCGTGGCGATCAGCTGCTGTAGCGCGTCGAGCAGCGGCGGCCGCAACCCCAGCATGTGCAGCGGCAGCAGGTCGTGAAACGGAAACACCTTGATCGCGATGTCTTCGTTGCCGTCCCGCGTCGGCACCGTGATCACGCGCAATTGCAGCTCGGCCGGGCCGTTCTCGATGAAGTCGATGCGGCCTTCCTGCGCGCGCCTCCGCTCCGAAATGTCGATGCCGGCGAGAGTCTTGATGCGGCTCACCACACCGGCCCTGAGGTGCGCGGGCAGGCGCGCGTGCTCGGTGAGCTCGCCGTCGCGGCGGAAGCGTATCGACACGTGCTGCGCGCCCGAGCTCGCGTCGATGTGTATGTCCGAAGCGCCCGATGCATACGCTGCGCTGATCATCCGGTTCACGACGCCGACGACCGAATTGTCCGAGACTTCCGCGGTCGCGCTCTCCCGCCTCGGCTCCGCGTCCCGCATGTCCGGCCGCTGCTGCTTCACGATACCCGGCGTGTCGCGGGCGGGAGCCTCGCCGCCGTAATAGACGCGTATCGCGTGGTCGATGTCCTCGCGAGTCGCCATCACCGGCGTCACGGGTGTCTGCACGAGGAAACGCACGCGGGCGATCGGCTCGGGGTCCAGCGGGTCCGACATGGCGACCACCAGATTGCCGTCGACCAGGCACAGCGGAATTACGCGACTTTGCCTCGCCAGGTTTTCGGGCAGGAGTCGGATCACGGTGGGATCGATCGTGAACTGCGCCAGCTCGACCGACGGAATGCCCAGCTTCTCGCACAGCACCTGGTAGAGGTGCCCTTTCGACACCAACCCCAGATCGAGGAGGATCTCACCGAGATGGCGCCGCGAGTCGGTCTTCTGGACCTGGAGCGCGCCGTCGAGCTCGTCGCGCCTCACGAGGCCCAGCTCGAGGAGACGCGTGCCCAGCTTCATCGTCGAAACCGCGCGTTCGCGCCTTAACGCCTCGCGCAATTGATTGGGTGTGCCCACCCTCTCGACGATCGTGAGCCCAACGCGTTCCGGTCCGCTGGGTAGCGTCGTCTCGTAGTTGCTGCCCATTGGCGTCTCCTCCCTACCCCACACCTTACCGGCGCTGCACGCGCATCGCAAACGCGAGCAATCCCGCCGTCATCGCGTGGAATCGCGAGCGCCGAAAGCGCGAAATAGCCCGGGAACCGGGATGGCGCAGCGGCCGCGAACGAGACGTTCGCAGGCGCTTCCCGCTGAGAGTCGATGCGGCCGCTTTTCATACGCGCGAAGCTGGCACGCGCGCCCGGGGCCGCGAAAACCGCGAGTGCGTGCTCTAAACGCCTGAAAGGAGTTGCTAATTACGCCGCCGGGCCTCATAATTACGCCCGTCGAATGGGTTCTCGGTCCCGTCTGTTTTAGCCCCTTCACCGGGTGCCTTTTTCCTCCCCAATCGTAATTCGATACCCCGCCTGATCGCACGCGGGGTGATTCCGTTTCCGAAGGAATACCATGCCATCAGGTACCGTGAAGTTCTTCAACGCCACCAAGGGATTCGGCTTTATCGCGCCCGAGGACGGCTCCAAGGACGTGTTCGTCCATATCTCAGCCGTTCAGGGCTCCGGTCTCGATACCCTGAGCGAGAACCAGAAAGTCTCGTTCGATACCGAGCGCGGGAACGACGGCCGCGTTTCGGCGGTCAATCTGAAAGCGCTCTGAAGCGCTTCGACGCGCTTTGACGACGCCAAGCGCGCGGTTGCAGCGCTCGCCGGCACGGCCACACGTATAAAAAGGACAGGACCATGACCGAAAAAGCGCGCAAAGCGCTCGACGCCCTCGAGCTATTCATGCAGGACCATCGCGAGATCGAATCGCTCTTCAGCGAATTCCACCACCTGCAGGGCCGACGCGGCGAGACCGGCCCGGTGACCGTGACCGCCTGCGCCGAGCTTAAAATCCACGACACCCTGGAGACCGAAATCTTCTATCCTGCAGTGAGTGACGCAGCCGACGACGCGGCGATCGAGTCGCTTCTGGACGAGGCCGAACGGGAGCACGATACGGTCCTCGAGCTGATCGAGAAGCTCGAGCGCACCGGCGCCGACCACAAGCAGCGCGACGCGTACTTTGCCATCATCGCCGAGCACGTGAAGCAACACGTCCTCGCGGAGGAAACGGAGCTTTTCCCGATGGTGAGAAAGCTGAAGCAGCTCGACCTCGATGCGCTTGCCGCCGCCATGAAAGAGCGCAAGGCGCGGCTCATCTCCGACATGGGATACGCCGAAGCGCGCGAGGAAACCGTATAAGGCGCTCGCCCGCCCCGACGGACATTTCGACGAGGAATCCCCACGTGACAGCCATTCACTTCATAGAACGCACCGACAATGTTCGCAAGACGGACAGGCTGAAGAACGAATGGGAGACCGGTTTCTGGCCCGTGGCCGAGGAAACCGCGGGCAAGCTAATCGGCGCCACCCTCTATCTCCATCGGAGCAAGCACCAGCCGTCGCATTTCGGGGGGACGATACTGTCCTACCGCATCGAAGAGTCGGGCCCCTTCGCCGGCTCGACGGTGTTCACGATCCGCGCCGCCGTCGACTGCAAAGGGGTCAAGACCAATCCCAAGGGCTGGTCGAAGGACCATAAGATACTGTGGGATACGTCCGAGACCGCTCACGCCTGAAGCCGCGTGCACGGCCCCACCGGGTATCGCGAAAAGGCGGGGCTTGAAGCCCCGCCTTTTTTCATTCTGCGCTACGGTGTACTCTCCAAGCTCGTCGGCACGTCGAAGTTCACAGTCTGAACTGGAGGAGCGTATGGCGACTGACCTGTCCATGCTGGAAAAAGCCGAGGCGGCCGATCACGCGCTGAGCGCGGAAATGGACCGCTACGTAATCGTAAAGGCGGCGATCTACACCTCGGGGGAGCGCGACCCGCGGGAGCCGCTGCCGCCGCACGATGCCCGCGGCAAGCTCCACCTCATGGGCCACGACCCGCGGCTCGCGCGCATGCCCGCGCAGCCGACGCTGTTCGATTTCTTCAAGTGCCGCTTCGGGCCCGCGACACACATGCTGCAGAGCGCGCGGCTCGCACAGAAGAACGGGTGCAGCGAGAAAATCGTGCTCGCCTGCCTGCTGCACGACATCGCCACCAGCGGTTTCATCCGCGCGGACCACGGTTACTGGGCGGCGCAGCTCGTCGAGCCTTACGTCGACGAGGAGGTGAGCTTCGCGATCCGCTACCACCAGGTGCTGCGCTTCTACCCCGACGAATCGGTGGGCTACGCGTATCCGCAGTCGTACGTCCGGCTCTTCGGCGAGGATTTCAAACCGGGCGCATACCTCGATCGGGAATACGAGTACGCGCGCCAGCACAAGTACTACATGTCCGCGCGGCTCCTGACCGTGAACGATCTTTACGCCTTCGACCCCGACGTGCACGTCGAGCTCGAGGAATTCACCGACATCGTCGCCCGCCACTTCCGCCAGCCCGAGGAAGGCCTCGGCTTCGACCAGAGTCCGTCGGCGCACATGTGGCGCACCATCAACTGGCCGACGCGGTACTTGTGACTGCATCCGCCGTCCGTCAGCCAACCGATATGGAACGTGACATTGAAAACCGGTACTCCCGACCGCGGCCATAAACCCACGCTCGATTCCCTGCTCCTCAAGATTCCAGGCGTCGAGGCCGGCGACATGTCGGGGATGCCCGCGTACTTCGTGAACAAGAAGATGTTCGCCTGCATCCACGGCAACGGCGTCGCCCTGCGCCTGCCGGTGGCGGCGGCCACGGAGCTTCAGTTCTCCCGGGACGACGTGGTCGCTTTCCAGCCCAACGGCAGGCCGAGCTCGCGCGAGTGGATACAGGTCGATCACGACGACTCGGCCGATTACGAGAAAGACCGCGAGTTGTTCCTGTCGTCGATCGAGTTCGTCAAAGCCGCGAAGGCGCCAGGCCGGTAGAGTAAGGAGGAGAAGGCATGAGCGAGACCAAAGTACGTCAGATGGAGGTGCGGAACCTCTCACCGGACGAAATGCAGAAGCGCGTCGCCCGGTTCAAGACCCTGAAATATCCGCCCGACCGCTATCCCGACAGCCAGCTTCCGGGGCACGAGCGGCGCAACTACCTCGTGGTCGGGCGCGGTCTCATCGTCGACGGCGGCAAGGACCCCATGTCCGCCATTCCGATCGACGAAGGCTTTCAGATGTCGTACGTCACCGCCGAGCCCGGCAATGGCCCGATGCTGCACAACCACGACACCAACGAGACTTTCGTTGCTGTCAAAGGACGCTGGAGAGTGATCTGGGGGCCGGCGGAAGAGCACCACGTCGACCTCGACCCGCTCGACGTCTGTTCGGTCCCGCCTTTCGTGCCGCGGCGTTTCATCAACCTCACCGCCGATGCGGGCGGCCAGACCGGCCTCCTCCTCACGATACAGCCGGGCAACGCACCCAACGTGGAGTTCATGTAAGCAATGGCGATGAAACGCATGGCGGTCGAAATCGGCATGGGAACCGACATCCGCGGCGCCGATTACACCAAGGCCGCGGTGCGCGCCCTGCGCGACGCACTGTGGCACAACTCGCTCAACGTCGCCGATGCGCTGGGACTGCCGACCGACTCGATGGTGGTCGAGGTTCTGGTCGGCGTGCCCAAACCCGACCGCGTCGACAAGGATGCGGTGCTCGCGGTCCTCCCGCACGGCACCGGAACCGTCACGGTCGTCGAAGGCGGGCTGGAAATCTTCAACGACGCCGGCACGAGCTCGACCGTCATCGCCAACGCCGCGGCGATCGTGCGCCTCGACGTGAAGTAGGCCACTATGCCGCTGAAACGCGTCATCCTCGAAATGGGCACCGGCAACGATCTTCACGGGGCCGACTACACCAAGGCGGCGCTGCGCGCAGTCCAGGACGCGCTCCACCACTCGTCGCTCAGCCTGATCACATCGCTCGGCCTCGACTCGAAAACAATGCAGGTCGAAGTCACCATCGGCGTGCAGCGGCCCGAGAAAGTCGACGCCGCGGCGGTGAAAGCGAGCCTCCCGCGCGGCCAGGCGACGGTGAAAGTCGTCAAAGGCGGGCTCGACGTACCGGCCGAGGGTTCCCATGATCTCGCCGTGATCGCGTCCGCGGCGCTCGCCGTGAGATTCGACCTACCCTAGCGATTCCCGAAACAAACCTGAAACAAGGTGTTTCAGGACCGACATACCGCGTCAATGCGCGCTGCGTAGACTGCGAGCCTTCAAAA
>CAZULX010000265.1:0-2716 GCA_964621335.1 uncultured Streptomycetaceae bacterium | reverse complement strand
GGGCGCGATGCTGAATGGCGCCGACCTGCGCAACGCGAACCTGACGGGCGCAACGCTGCGCAACGCGCAGCTCGAGGGGGCCGACCTCACCGGCGCGGTGCTCGACCAGGTCGATTTCAGCGGCGCGATGACCGCCGGGTGCCGCGGCTGTCCCGCGACCGGGTAAAGCCGCGGCGGACGGCACCGCATTTCAGTTGAGCTTCACCCCCGCCGCCTTCACCACTTTCGTGTACTTGACCGTTTCCGATTTGACCAGCCGCTCGAGGTCGAGATTGGTCACGTTGTGCGTGGCCTCCGCGCCGTTGCGGTCGAACGCCTCCTTCATCTCCGGAGAGGTCGCGATCCTCACCAGCTCGCCGTGCAGCCGGTTGACGATCGGCGCCGGCGTCCCGCGCGGCGCGAAGAAGCCGAGCCACAGCGAGACTTCGAAACCGGGATAGCCGGACTCGGCAACCGTGGGCACGTCGGGTAGCGCGGGCGACCGTTTCGACGTTCCGACCGCGATCGGGCGCACCCTGCCCGCTTTCGCGTGCGGCAGCACCGCCGGCATGCTGCCGAAGAGCGCCTGCACCTGCCCGCCCAGCAACGCGGTGCCTGCGGGGCCGTTGCCGCTGTACGGCACGTGCGTCAAGTCGATGCCGGCGGCGCTCTTCAGCATTTCCATCGCGAGATGTGTCGTCGAGCCCGCGCCCGCCGATGCGTAATTCCATTTGCCCGGCGCCGACTTCACCAGCGCGACGAACTCTTTCAGCGAGCCCGCCTTCACACCGGGATTGAGCACGAGCAGGTAAGGCGTCGACGCGACCAGCGTGATCGGCACGAAATCCCTGATCGGGTCGTAGTTGATTCTGCTGTAGGCGGCGGGCGCGATGACGTGCGTGCTGGTCGTGCCCATGGTGAGCGTGTAGCCGTCGGGATTCGCGCGCGCGGCGATCTCGGTGCCTATCGTGCCGCCGGCGCCGCCGCGGTTGTCGATGATCACCTGCTGGCCGAGGCGCTCCGAGAGCCGCTGCCCGACGAGCCTCGCGATGATGTCGGTCGACCCGCCGGGCGGAAACGCAACGATGAGGCGTATGGGTTTGGAGGGATACGTGCCCGACGGGAAGCTCGAAGCCGACTGTGCGGGGAAGGCGAGCGCGGCGAATGCGAGAGCAGCCGCGGCGGACGCGGCGGTGTGGGGGGTCATGGTCATACTCCTCCTTGTCAAGCGGCTCCCCGGCGGCTGCCGGTCGTGGCGGACGCGGCGCCGGGGCCCCACCTCCCGACGCTGTGCCTCACCGTGCCGAACTACTATAACGCGATTCGAAAGAAGTCATTCCGGCGCGAAGCCGGAATGACGACAAAAAACCGAAGGAAGGAAGGTAACGGAGGGAAACCTTGGGTTTCCCTCTGTACGTTTACCGGCGAGCCGCGGCGGCGCAGCGCAACGAGCGTCGCGCAGCAGCGGTCATTGCGCCGTCGCGCCGACGTCCTTGACCACTTTCGACCAGCGCTTGTCCTCGGCGACCCAGAACTTGCGGAAGTCCTCGGGCGATTTGCTGACGATCGACGCTGCGCTCGCCGTGGCGAGCTGCTTTACGACTTCCGGGTTTTTCATCGTATTCACCACCGCGGTGAACAGCCGATCGACCACCGCGCGGGGCGTGCCTTTGGGCACGAAAACCCCCTGCCACGAGCCGACCGTCATGTCGGGAAAACCGAGCTCGGGCATGGTCGGGACGTTCGGAAAGGCCGCGAGGCGCTCGGGCGCGATCACCGCGAGAAGCTTCAACCTGCCGCTGCGCACGTGCGGCAGCAACGACGCCGAGGTGAGCATCGTCATCTGCACCTCACCCGACGCCGCGCCGACAGAGGCGCCGCCGGCCCCGCCCTTGTACGCGACCATCGTGATATCGAGCCCCGTCTGCTGCATGAAGTACTCGAACGCGAGACGCGAGTTGCTGCCTGCGCCGGCGGCGGAATAGTTGAGCTTGCCGGGGCGCGCCTTGGCGTATGCGATGAGCTCCTTGAGCGAATTCACGGGCAGCGAAGGGTGCACCACCATGCACGTCGGCACGTCGACGACCTGCGTCACGCCGATGAACGCGGCGAGCGGCTTCACCTTGAACCTGGGAAACACCGATGCGTTGATCGCCATCGTTCCGATGTTGCCCAGGAGCAGTGTGTAACCGTCAGGCGTGGCCTGAGAGGCCGCTTCGATGCCGACGTAACCCGAGGCGCCCACCCGATTCTCGATGACGAGATTCTGGCCCAGATCGCGCGAGAGCTTGGGCTCGACGATGCGTGCGACGAAATCCGAAGCGCCGCCCGGCTGGAAAGGCACGATCATGCGCACCGGGCGGTTGGGGTACTGATCCGCGGCGTGGACCTGCGCCACGCCAAGCGCAATTCCTGCAAACAACAGAACAAAATTCGTTCGGTGCATGGTGAATCCTCCTCGTCGTTGGCAGCGAACGGCTGCTCCGTGTGTGACAGTAGCAAGATCGAGGAGTGCGCGCGATCAGTTCCCCCGCATCGCATGAAGCATGGTGCACGCATTAGGCTTTTTTCGCGCTCAGCTCTTTTTCATCTGCGTCTTGAAAGGCTTCATGAAGCGGAGCGTGGCGAAGTTGATCACGCTCAAGACGAGCGCGATTTCGTAGCGGCCGTAGGCCACCGCCGCGCCGAGCGCACCGGTGTTCCAGATGCTCGCCGCCGTTGCGATGCCGTGCACGTT
>CAZULX010000264.1:0-3821 GCA_964621335.1 uncultured Streptomycetaceae bacterium | reverse complement strand
TACGTGCTGACGCCGCAGGGCCGCGTCGTCGATCTGCCGCAGGGATCGACGCCGATCGATTTCGCATACCACGTGCACACCGAGCTCGGGCACCGCTGCAGGGGCGCCAAGGTCGACGGCGTCATCGTTCCGCTCGGGACGTCGCTCGCCAATGGCCAGCAGGTCGAGATACTCGCCGCGAAGCAGGGCGGGCCGAGCCGCGACTGGTTGAATCCCGCGCTCGGTTTCCTCGAGAGCCAGGGCGCGCGCAGCAAAGTGCGGCAGTGGTTCAACCGCCAGAACCTCGAGACCGACATCGCGCACGGGCGCGCGGTGCTCGACAAGGAGCTCCAGCGCCACGGGTTGACCGCGCTCAACCTGGACAAGCTCTCCGACACCCTCGGCTATGCGCGGCTGAACGACCTTCTCGTGGACATCGCCCGCGGCGCGGTGGGACCGAAGATGCTGCAGGAAGCGCTGCGGCCGGGAGCCCCGGAGCCCGAAGCGCCCGACACGCTGCCACCCGCGCGGAAGTCGCGGCGCCAAAGCGGCAGCGGCGTGCTCATCGTCGGCGTGGACAAGCTCCTTACGCTCACCGCGAAATGCTGCAAGCCTGCGCCGCCGGAGCCGATCGTCGGCTTCGTCACGCGCGGGCGCGGCGTGAGCGTGCACCGCGCGAGCTGCGCCAATCTGAAGCGGCTGGACCCCGCGCGCCGCGTCGATGCGGAGTGGGGCGAAGCGGCCGGCGCGACGTTTCCGGTGGACGTGATCGTCGAAGCGGTGGATCGCACCGGCCTCCTGCGCGACATCTCGGAAGTGCTCACGCGCGAGCGCATCAACGTGACGGCGACCGACACGCAGAGCGCGGCGCACGCCGCCCGCATGAAGTTCACGCTGGAGATCGAGAACCTCGAGCAGCTACACCGGGTGCTCGTCCTCGTGCGCGACGTGAAAGGCGTCGTGGCCGCCGCGAGGCGTTAGCGCGCGCAGCGAAATCCGATGTTGTGATGGCCGGACGCGGGATTGCGCGAAAGGTTGCGGCCGCGCTGCGTGGTGGTGATATCGGCCGCGGGTGAATCGTGCCCGCCGCCGCGGGTCCCGCGCGCGGGGCCGGGCCTGGGGTCCTCGCGACCGTCGTCGGCGCGATACGGATAAGGCCGGTATGCGCTCGACACCCACTCCCACGCATTGCCTGCCATGTCGTGCGCGCCGTACGGGCTCGCGCCCGAGGGAAAAGCATCGACCGGCTGCGTTTCGTTCCAGCCGGCGTTGAACTGCGCGCGGAGGCGGTCGGGCGGCTCCGGGCCCCAGGGATAAGGGCGCTCGTCGGTGCCGCGCGCCGCTTTCTCCCACTCGGCTTCGGTCGGCAGACGCTTGCCGCTCGATGCGCAGTACGCGAGTGCGCCGCCCCACGGCACTTCGATCACCGGATGATGCTCGAAGCCGCGGTCGGCGCTCCAGCGCTCACCGCTGCGGTGTATGCGCGCGTCGGGATCGTTGAAGTCGTAGAGACGCGGCGCCGCGGGGGTGGCGCGCCTGTTCAGGAATTCGGCGTATTGCACGTTGGTGACGGGGAAGCGGTCGATCGCAAACGCAGCGAGCGTCACTTCGTGCGCGGGGCGCTCGTCTTCCGCTCCTGCGTTGCTGCCCATGATGAACGGGCCCGCGGGGATCTCGACCATGTCGGGTGGTGTTTGGGCATCTGCCGCAGTGATTGCAATGAGTGCCAGTGTTGCAATGAGCATGCGTTGCATGAACCACCCCCATCCCGAAGCACCCTCGTTCGCGCACCCTCTCCCCCTGAAGGGGAAGGATGCGGTGTCGTCTATCCATGGGGGCCGATACATCATAGCGCAACAACCCGCTGATTCGTTTGAAGCTCTCCGGCCCTTCGGCTAGAATGTCGATCCTTTAGGCGCGTAGCTCAGCTGGTTAGAGCACCACCTTGACATGGTGGGGGTCGCTGGTTCGAGTCCAGTCGCGCCTACCAAACACAAAAAGTGCGCTCCGCGCACTTTTTTGTTCATGCCCAAGATCACATTACCGGACGGCTCCATCCGATCGTTCGATCAGCCGGTCACCGTGGCGGAGATCGCCGCGTCCATCGGGCCCGGTCTCGCGAAGGCGGCGCTCGCCGGCCGCGTCGACGGCAGGATCGTCGACACGTCGTACCGCGTCGAATCCGACGCCGATGTCGCGATCGTCACCGACAAGGACGCAGACGGGCTCGACATCATTCGGCACTCGAGCGCGCACCTGCTCGCACACGCGGTGAAAGACCTTTTTCCCGACGCGCAGGTGACTATCGGTCCGGTCGTCGAAGACGGTTTCTATTACGACTTCGCGTACAAACGGCCTTTCACGCCGGAAGATCTCGCCGCGATCGAGAAACGCATGGCGGAGATCGCCAAGCGCGACGTGAAGGTCGAGCGCAGCCTCATGCCGCGTGACGAGGCGGTCAAGTTCTTCCGCGACATGGGCGAGGCCTACAAAGCCGAGATCATCGCCTCGATCCCGCAGAACGAGCCGATCTCGCTCTACCGCCAGGGCGATTTCATCGACCTCTGCCGCGGCCCGCACGTGCCCTCGACCGGTAAGCTCAAGGTCTTCAAGCTGATGAAGCTCGCAGGCGCTTACTGGCGCGGAGATTCGAAGAACGAGATGCTCCAGCGCATCTACGGCACCGCGTGGGCGAAGAAGGAAGACCAGGACGCGTATCTCTACCGGCTCGAGGAAGCCGGAAAGCGCGATCATCGCAAGCTCGGGCGCGCGCTCGATTTTTTCCACATGCAGGACGAAGCGCCCGGGATGGTGTTCTGGCATCCCAAGGGCTGGACGCTGTGGCAGCAGGTCGAGCAATACATGCGCAACGTCTATCGCGAGACCGGTTTCCAGGAAGTGCGCTGCCCGGCGATTCTCGACGTCTCGCTCTGGCAACGCTCGGGGCACTGGGATAATTTCCGCGAGAACATGTTTTTCACGGCGTCGGAGAACCGCGAGTACGCGGTGAAGCCGATGAACTGCCCGGGCCACGTGCAGATTTTCAACAGCAATCTGCGCAGCTATCGCGATCTGCCGCTGCGCTACGGCGAGTTCGGCTCGTGCCACCGCGACGAGCCTTCCGGCGCGCTCCACGGCATCATGCGCGTGCGCGCTTTCACGCAGGACGACGGCCACATCTTCTGCATGGGCGCGCACATCCAGCCCGAAGTCGAGGCTTTTCATCGCCGCGCGCTCCAGGTCTACGAGGATTTCGGTTTCTCCGACGTCACCGTCAAGCTCGCGCTGCGGCCCCCGAAGCGCCTCGGCACCGACGACGTCTGGGACCAGGCCGAAAATGCTTTGCGCGAGGCTCTTCGTAGCTGCGGGGTGGAATGGCAGGAGTTACCGGGCGAAGGAGCGTTTTACGGCCCGAAGATCGAATACCACCTCAAGGACACGCTGGGACGCGCCTGGCAGTGCGGAACGATACAGGTCGATTTCATGATGCCGCAGCGTCTTGGGGCCGAATACGTCGACGAGGACAACACGCGCAAGGCGCCGGTCATGCTGCACCGCGCGATCGTGGGCTCGATGGAGCGCTTCATCGGCAATCTGAACGAGCACTACGCCGGCGCGATGCCGGTGTGGCTCGCGCCAGTCCAGGCGGTCGTCGCCAACATCTCGGAAGGGCAGATCGACTACGCCCGTGAGGTTACGTCGACGCTGCGCGGAGCCGGTTTGCGGGCCTCCGCCGACTTGAGGAACGAGAAAATTTCCTATAAGATTCGGGAACATAGTTTGCAAAAGCTGCCTTACCAGGTCGTGGTCGGAGACAAGGAAGTGGCAGCCCGCCAGGTAGC
>CAZULX010000263.1:0-3314 GCA_964621335.1 uncultured Streptomycetaceae bacterium | reverse complement strand
TCGGTCAAAGGCATGACGCTGAACGATGCGGTGAAGCGCATGCGCGGCAAGCCGAACACCCAGATCACGCTCACGATCGTGCGCAAAGGCGAGCCCAAGCCGGTGGTGGTGACGCTCACCCGCGCGGTCATCAAGATACAGAGCGTGAAATCGAAGCTCCTCGAGCCGGGCTACGCGTACATCCGCGTGAGCCAGTTCCAGGAGCACACCGGCGAGAACCTCGCGAAAGCGGTCGATAGCCTCTTCAAGCAGAACCAGGGGCCGATGAGAGGGCTCATTCTCGACCTGCGTAACGATCCAGGCGGCCTCCTGAACGGCGCAGTGGCGGTATCGGCGGCTTTCCTTCCGCAGAATTCGCTCGTCGTCTACACCGACGGCCGCACCGAGGATTCGCGGATGAAGCTGAACGCGAGCCCCGAGCACTATCTGCGGGGACGCCTCAAGGACGATTATCTCCGCCGCCTGCCGGCCGAAATCAAGACGGTGCCGATGGTCGTCCTCGTGAACGCAGGCTCCGCGTCGGCCTCGGAGATCGTCGCGGGCGCGCTGCAAGACCATAACCGCGCGGTCGTCATGGGCCAGCCGACCTTCGGCAAAGGCTCGGTGCAGACGATACTGCCGCTCGGCAACAACACCGCGATCAAGTTGACGACGGCGCGCTACTACACGCCGAAAGGCCGCTCGATCCAGGCCAAGGGCATCGTGCCCGACATCCCGCTCGAAGAGATCGTATCCGACCGCAGCGCGCTCAAGCTGCGCGAGGCCGATCTCACCAAGCACCTGATCGATTCGGCCACGACCGACAAGGACAAGGACAAGGAGAAAGCACTCGCGACCGCGGTTCAGAAGTTCAATTTCAAGCCGACGCCGCGCCCACAGGACGTGGACGAGAAGCTGACGAGGCCCGAGCCCGGCGAGGTCGTGTCGAAAAACGATTACGAGCTGAACCAGGCGGTCGCGTTCCTGAAGACCCGCGGCACGACGGCCACCGCCAAAGCGAACTAAAGCACTCGCCATTTCAGCAAAACGCCCGGTCACCCGGGCGTTTTGTTTTAGGTGCGATGAACGACGACCAGCTCCTGCGCTACAGCCGCCACATCCTGCTGCCCGAGATCGGCATCGAAGGGCAGGAGCGGCTGCTCGCTTCGCACGCCCTCGTCATCGGAGCCGGAGGCCTGGGCTCGCCCGTCGCCCTCTACCTCGCGTCCGCCGGAGTGGGCCTCATCACGATCTGCGACGACGACGACGTCGACCTCACCAATCTGCAGCGCCAGATCGTCCATCGCACCGAGGCGATCGGGCGGGCCAAAGTCGACTCGGCGCGCACGACGCTCGCTTCGATCAATCCGGGAGTCGAGGTCGTTGCGGTCCGCGAGCGGCTCGCAGAGGGCCGTATCGCGGAGCTCGCAGCCGGGGCCGACGTCGTACTCGACGGCACCGACAACTTCGACACGCGCCACGCGGTGAACCGCGCCTGTGTGAAGGTGCGCAAACCGCTCGTGTCGGGCGCGGCGGTGCGCTTCGACGGTCAAGTCGCGGTGTTCGACCTGAGCCGCGCGGACGCACCGTGCTACGCGTGCCTTTTTCCCGAAACCGGCGAGAGCGAGGACGTACGGTGCGCCGTGATGGGTGTTTTCGCCCCGATCACCGGTATCGTCGGCAGCATACAGGCGGCGGAAGCGCTGAAGCTTCTCGCCGGAACGGGAGAAGCGCTGAACGGCAGGCTGCTCTTGATCGACGCACTCGCCATGAACACCCGCACCATCCGTTTCGCGAAAGACCCCGCCTGCCCCGTCTGCTCAGAACGCCAAAGCGAGCGGTAGCGAGCCGAAGGAAAGGAGGTTACAGAGGGAAACCTTGGTTTCCCTCTGTTTCGTTTTCCGGCCGAGGCGGCTGCCGCGGTGCAGCCGTCATTGCCGCGGCAGCGTCATGTCGAGGGAATCGGCGTCGTCGGGGTTGGGAGGCGTCGCGGCGGCGGGTGCTGCAGTGGCTGCGGGTGTCGCGGGGGCCACAGGTGCTGCCGGAGCAGCGGCAGCCGGTCTCGACAGGATCGCCTCCAGATCGCGCATCACGCGGTCGGTGTCGGGCGCGGTGCGGCCGAGCATCTGCAGCAGCAGCCGCGAAGGATAGTCCGCGAGCGTCTCCGGCAGATTCGAGCGGATGCGTGAAGCGGTCTCGATCGAGGGCCGGAAATGCGTCGACTTGAACCCGGCTTTCGAGTTCTCGAGCGCCTCCACCATCGCGTTCTGCGCGCGCGCGATGCCCAGGATTAGCTGGGCGAGCTGCTGGGTCGTCACTTCTGCCATATCACCCTCCAAAGAATAACAAGTAGCGGCGGTAGCCGCATAAGCACGCCTTCGCGCCCGGAGCGCAAGCGAAGGAGCGGCGTAGATCTTTTCCGCAGCGGCGGTAGCCGCATAAGCGCGCCTTCGCGCCCGGAGGCGCAGCGGAGCTGCGCCGAAGGAGCGCCGTAGATCTTTATGTCATTACGCCTTGCATGAGCTGGCGCCACTGCTGGCTCCAGAGCTCGACCGGATCGCGGCGAAAGCCGCTCTTGGCGAACTGGTGCCAGCGCCCCGTCACGTAGCTCACGATCAGGTTCGCGAACGCCGTGGCGTCGGTGTCGGCTGCGAGCTCTTGCTGCGTGACGCCGAAGCGCACCGCCTGCTTGAGCGCCGCTTCCAGCCTGTCGTGGAGCTGATTGATGCGCGCCTGCAAACGCTCGTTCTCGTGCACGAGCGCGTCTCCGATCAGAACGCGGGTCATGCCGCGGTTCTTCTGCGCGAAGCCGAGGAGCACGCCCACAATCGCCTCGATCTGGCGCGTCCCGCTCTTCTCCTCGCTCGTGATCTTGTTGATGAGCGCAAACAGCGTCTGCTCGATGAACTCGATGAGACCTTCGAACATCTGCGCCTTGCCACTGAAGTGGCGATAAAGCGCGGCTTCGGAAACCCCCAGCCTGGCGGCAAGCGAAGCCGTCGTGACCTTCTCCGATGCCGGGTTCTCCAGCATCTGCGCGAGTGTCTGCAGTATTTGGGTTTTTCTTTCCCCGGTCCTGGCCATCGTCCCCCCGGTTCACGAGAGCTGCGGCAGGGCCCGCCGCAGCTCGCTGAGATTCGCGATCCTCAAGTCGACATAGCGGGGCACACGCCTTTCGTGGGACACCCACACTGTTCTCATTCCGAGCTTTTTCGCCGTGCGCAGGTTTGCAAGCGTGTCTTCGACCATGATACAGCGCCCCGCCCGCAACCTGTTAGCGCGCACGAGGCGCAGAAAGCCCTGTACGTCCGGCTTCGGTCTGAAGCGCGTGCGCT
>CAZULX010000262.1:0-6823 GCA_964621335.1 uncultured Streptomycetaceae bacterium | reverse complement strand
TCTGGTCCCAGCGTGCCGCGCGGTCCCTGAAAACGTCGCGCGCGAGCTTCTGCGCTTCGCTCTGCAGGAGCTGCTGGCTTTCGTCGAGCTTGAAATTCATATCGTGGACGAGTGTGCGCCCGCCTTCCCGCGAGCTCGGCCTATGTTACCAGCAGCTATAATTTCGACTCCGAACCTTCGCTCGTCATTTCCTCACATGACATCGCCCGAAGCGCCGCAGGCGCTCGCAGGAATTCGCGTGCTCGAGCTCGCGGGAGCGATGAGCCAGTATTGCGGCAAGCTTTTCGCGGAGCTCGGCGCCGAGGTGATTTTCATCGAGCCGCCGGCGGGTTTCTCCTTGCGCGCGGCCGGGCCTTACATCGACGACGAACCCGGTGCCGATCGCAGCCTTGCGTTCGCGTACTTCAACACGAGCAAGCGCGGCATCACGCTCGATCTCGAGAAGCGCGAGGGGCAGGCGCTTTTCCGCAGGCTCGCCCAAGGCGCCGACCTCGTGATCGACACGACCAGGCCGGGAACGCTCGCGCGGTGGGGCTGCGATTACGATGCGCTCGCGGCGAAGGCACCTGCGCTCGTCCTGACCAGCATCACGCCTTTCGGCCAGACCGGTCCCTATGCGCAATACGAGGCGGAAGACCTGGTGGGGCTCGCGACTGGCGGCTTCCTTTACCTGGGCGGATATACCGACTCGCCGCCGATCGGCGCTTATGGCGATCAGGCGTATCTCGGGGCGAGCATGTACGGGGCCGTCGCGGCGATGCTCGCGCTCACGCGGGCGGAGTTGACGGGCGAAGGCGAGCACGTCGACGTTTCCATGCAGGAGTGCATGGTGATGGCGATGGAAACCGCGGTGCAGTTCTACGATCTCGAAGGCAAGGTGCGCAAGCGCCACGCGGACGTGCAGCGCTTCGCCGGGACCGGCGTCTTCGAGTGCCGGGACGGCTACCTCTACATGATGGCTTCGGGAATCGGCGTCAACAAGTTCTGGCCTTTGAGCCTGCAATGGCTGGTCGACGAGCAAGTCCCCGGCGTGGAAAAGCTCCAGGGCGAGGAATGGGTGAGCGTCGAATACGTCGGCACCGAAGAAGCGAAGCGGATTTTCGCGGAGGTGTTCGGTCCCTGGGCGAAGACCCGGACCAAAGCGTACCTGTACGCCGAAGGACAGCGTCGCCATATCCCGCTCGCAGCGATCAACACGCCCGAGGACCTGCTCAAGAGCCCGCAGCTCGCGCATCGCGAGTATTTCGTGAAGCTCACGCATCCCGAGTCGGTCGAGCCGCTCGTCATGCCGGGCGCGCCTTACAAGCTCGCGAAGACGCCCTGGCACCTGCGCGGCCCTGCGCCGCGCGCGGGCGAGCACAACGCTGAGATCTACGCCGGGATCGGCGTCGATGCAGCCGAGCTCGCCGGGCTCGCGAAACAAGGGGTGATCTGATGGTGCGCTTACCCGTCGCGGGCGTGCGCGTCACCGATTTCACGTGGATAGGCGCGGGCTCGTACGCGACCAAGATCCTCGCGGACTTCGGCGCCGACGTGGTCAAGATCGAGAGCAGCCGCCGCCTCGATTCGCTGCGGCTCGCCGCGCCCTACAAGGACGGCGTCAAAGGCGTGAACCGCAGCGGTTACTTCGCGGACCGCAATACGAGCAAGCGCAGCATGACGCTCGACATGAAGCACCCGAAAGCGCTCGGGCTCGTCATGAAACTGATCGCGACGAGCGACATCGTCGCGAATAATTTCACCCCCGGCGTGATGGAGCGCTTCGGACTCGATTACCAGAGCGTGCGCCGCGTGAAACCAGACATCATCTATCTCAACATGTCGATGAACGGCACCACCGGCCCGGAGCGGGGCTATCTGGGCTACGGCGCCGGCATGGCCGCGATCACGGGACTCCAGCATCTCACCGGGTTGCCCGGACGCGTGCCCGCGGGCACCGGGACGAACTATCCCGATCACGTTCCCAATCCCTGTCACGCCGCTTTCGCGGTGCTCGCGGCGCTGCGCCACCGCAGGCGCACCGGCGAAGGCCAGTTCATAGACATCGCGCAGACCGAGCCCACGATCGCGCTGCTGGGGCCGGCGGTGCTCGACCTCACGGTGAACGGCCGCCTGCAACAACCTCGCGGGAACCAGCATCCGGCGGCCGCGCCGCACGGCGTGTATCGCTGCAAAGGCGAGGACCTCTGGATCGCGATTTGCGCGATGACCGATGCGCAATGGCGGGCGCTGCGGCAGGTGCTGGGCGATCCGGAATGGGCGCGGGAGGCGGCCTACGGCTCCGTGGGCGGACGGGTTGCGAAGCGCGTCGCGATCGACGAGAAGCTCGACATAGAGACGGCGCGCCGGGAAGCCGGTGAGCTCGCGGCCGCGCTCCAGGCGCGAGGCGTTGCCGCGGGCGTGGTGGCAACCGCGGCCGACGTGACGCGCGACCCGCAGCTCGAGCACCGCGGGCACTGGGTCACGCTCGACCATCCTGAAATGGGGCGCTCGCTCTACAACGCGCCGCCGTTCCGCTGCTCGCGCACGCCGGTTGCGCTGTCGCGTCCCGCGCCGCTCTTAGGCCAGCACACCGCGGAAATCTGCCGCGAGCTGCTGGGGCTTTCCGACGCGCAGATCACGGCGCTCCGTGAAGACGGCGCACTGACCTGATGCGGTGATCGAACAGGGATGCGGACCCGCCTGCGCGCCGCGGACCGCCCGGAACGACGCCTTTCTAGCTCACCCTGTGCTTCAGGGGCGGCGCGGACGGCCGTTCGATGCTGTCGGTCAACTTGCGCGAGGGTTGAAAGGTGACCACGCGCCGCTCGGACACGGGAATGCGCTCCCCGCTCCTCAGATTGCGCGCCCAGCGCTTGGGCCGCTTCTTGGGCTGGAAGCGTCCGAAGCCCTCGAGCTTCACCGTTTCGCCCGCTTCGAGCGCCGCGCGCATTTCCTCGAATATCGCGTTCACCATCTCGCGGCACTCGCGCTTGCTCAATCCGATGTGGTCGAAAAGGAGGTTTTGCAGCTCTTCCTTGGTGAGCGCCGTGCGGCATATCCCGTCGCCTTCGGACGACTGCGAGAATGATACGAGCCGCTCGCTTCCGTTGAAGTGCGTACCTGACGTTCCACTGCGGCGATCGCGTGTTTCCACTGGGGACGCCTTTCGTGCGGCGGGAAAAGGCCGGATGCGCTTTCCCTCGCACCGTGAAGGCAGCAATCCCCATGCCTCGGCATCGACGCGGAGTGGATGGATTTCGGGCCGGCGGGAAGCAGGGGCCAGGAGGACGGACCGCAGCTAGCGTTTTTTCGCCGTGCGCAGCGTGACCGCTTTCCCCAGGAAGCGCTGGAACCCGGCATCGCGCATCGCGGCGAGCGCCGCGCGGCGCAACACTGCGCGCAGCTCTTCTGCGCGAACGTCTTCCTTCTCGACGACTATCGGGGTGCGGACGATGGTACGCCGCAGCCTCGCGAAGTGGGTTTCCAGCTCTTTCAGGGTGCGCGCGGGAACGGTGTAGATGTAGCGCCCTTTGGTCTTCACCCTCAACTGGCGGCGGATCATGCCGATGCTCGCGGCGACGACTTCGAGCAGCCAGTCTTGATACTGCGCGCTGTTCTTGAAATTCGAGCGCCCGCGCTCCTCGTCCTGCGCGAGCGCCCGCGCCTCGGCTTCGTGGTACACGACGAACCGGTGACGGCCGCTTTCCAGGGGTTCCGCCTGCCACAGGCAGACGCGCTGGCCGTCCGCCTCCTTGCTCAAAGGGTGCTCCGCTTCGGGGGGCGCCACGCCTTCCGCCTGCAACGCCACGAGCGGTCCCAGGTAGACCGTCGCCGGGCCGCCGTTGGCGCCCACACGGAGGTCGCAGTACTTGTAGACGTCGATCTTGGCGCCGATCGAGCGCCACGAGACCGGCATCACTTCGTTCGCGATGGCGAGGCGGTAGCGGTCCTCACCCGTCTTGACGATCGTGCACTTCAACTCGGCGCGGCTTGCGCCGGGACAGAAAACGGGGAGGGAGGAGAGCTTGCGGCCGCCCACCTTCGCGGGGAAAGCGAAACCCGCCGGTATGCGCAGCAGCCGCGCAACGCGAAACTGCGCTTCGGAGCCGCTGTACCACGTCGAGAGCGTTCCTTCCTTGCGTGTCTGCTTCTCGAGTTGGAGACCGGCTTCGCGAGCGTGAGCGATGCGCTCGCCGATATAACCCGGCAGGTGAGTGAGCGACCCGTGCTCGCTGGACTGCGTTGTCACACGTGTTCCTTCCATCGGTGTGGGGGCTTCTCGGAGCCCTCTGTATTCCCGGCATGAAGCCGCCGCACAGGTCCTCGCGGATAAATGGTACCAAGTCGTTATAACGTTGAGCAAGCAAAAAGGACGACAAAGACGTCTTGATTGCCTACAACCACTGCACACCGCACGTCATCCAGCATCACTCGCGAGCGCAGTTCCGAGAATTACGTCACGCCCCAATGGCGGCAACGCAGCGTGGTCCGGCCGAGGGGCCGCTTCGCTGCCCCCTGCTGCCGGAGTGAGAGATAGGTCCTGCTTCCAGAACCCCCGGTGAGGCTATGCTTTGTGCATAGGCCCCGCGGTCTATGACACAAGCCAAAGCTCAAAGGGGATAGCAATGTTCGGACTGCCGTGGAGCAACCGCGTAACGAAAAACTCGGCGCATCCGATGGCCGATGTGGCCGAAGCGGCGCAGCTCATCCATGAGCTGCCGCGCGGCAGCCCTGCCAAAGCGGTGGCGGAAGCCTCAGCGTGGCTCGAGTCGATCGAGTCGGAGGGATTCGACCCCAACCACCGCCTCCATATCGTCACGATGCTCGACGAAGCGGCGCATACGAGCGTGGAGGAGCTTACGCGCGGCTACGTGGGCGCCGCGCCGGGAAATCCGGGACACGCAAGCGACTGGCGCGTGCTGATGGATTACTTCGACCGTCTGAGCGCCGCCTACGGCTGCATCATCGACGCCGCCAGCCTGCCCCGCCATGCGGATCTCGCGCCGTGCATCCCGCTTGCGATCGTGCGCAACATGCGCGCGACCACCCGCAGCATGAAAGCGAGCTGGATGCGCTATCTTCCGCCCGACCGCGCCTCGTGGGAGACGCTGGTGCGCTGCTATCGCACGGCACGCGCACGTCTGTGCACCGAGTCGATGGTAATGGCGTACGCGAGCGACGCGGGCGAGACCTGCGCGCTGCACGAGCTCACCGTCGGGGTCATGCTCGCGGCCGCGGCGCCGCAAAGCCTCACGCCGCGGCAGGTGGAGGTCGCCTACCGCATCGCAGCTGCGCATCGCGCCGCGTTCACCGTCAACGTCGGCCGTCAGGAGCAGTGGCGGCACTACCTTTTCGACCTCGACAATCCGGGTCCCCCGGCGCGTATACCAGAGCAGCTCGCGGCATCCGAAGGCCTGCTTTTCTTCAGCGCCGAGGGCGTGCTTCCGGACCTTGGGGCGGTCGCAGACCGCAGCCGCGGCCGAGGGCTGGCGATGATGTCGGACGCGCAGTACGGTGCGGAATTCGGTGCCGGCGAGAAGCTCGTTGCAATCGAGCAAGTGCTGCGCTTCTGGGGCGAGAACCCGCCTGCCCGACGCGACGAGCGCGTTCGCATCGATATGAAAATTCACGTGGAAGTTGGAGCGCATGCCATACGCGCCGCGCTGGACCGCGCCGCGCCCCCTCGGCACGCGCCGGGCAGTTTGACGATGCTGGAAGCACGGCAGGACGGGCCGCCGGAGGTCGACGGCACGAACAACGTCGCGACTGTGAATACCTGGATCCTCACCGACTACAGCACGCGCGGCATCGGCGTGCGCTTCGCGCGGCGCCCGGACCGCGCTCTCAAGGTCGGCAGCGTGATCGCCTACCGGCTCGAACGCTCCGACAAGTGGTGTGTGGCGACCGTGCGCCGCCTGCGTACCGACTCGCGCAACCAGACCGACGCGGGCTGCGAGATCCTCGCGAAAAGCGCGACCCTCGTGACACTGGAGGGCTTCGCCGCTGCGGGAACGCTGCTGGATCTCGCGGGCAGCGGACCTGTCGTGCGGACCAGCGCGCTCATGCTTCCCGAAGATCCGCAGCTCGATGCACGTGCGAGCCTGCTCTTCGAGCCCGGCACCAATGCGCCGGGGCAGTGCTTCGTCATGCGCCACGGCGACTCGGTGCGGCGTATCAGGCTGCGCCACGTCGCCGAGGTGATGGAGAACTGGGACCGCGTGGAATTCGACGTCGTCGACGGGTAATCCCGCCCTCGCTCAGCCGTCCTTGAGGATGGCCATCCCCGCCTGCAGCCTTTTCTCGATCGCGGCTTTTTCCTGGGCGATCCTCTCGTCGGTCCACTCCCAGAAGCCGCGCCTGGTCTTCATTCCCAGATGGTTCTTCTCGACCATGTCCTTGAGGATTCCGGGGGGGGCGTCGTTCTTGTAAAGGTGGGGATAGAGGGCGCTCGCCACTAGGTAGTTCGTGTCCCAGCCCGACATCTCTTTCTGCATGATCGGCCCGCAGGCGATGAAGCGGAAGCCGAAGCCGTAGCGCACCGCGGTATCGACCGCCTCCGCGTCGCAGATGCCTTCGTCGATGAGATACATCGCCTCGCGCATCATCGCGTGCTGTATGCGGTTACCGACGAACCCGGGGACGTCTTTCCTGACCCAGATCGGCGCTTTGCCGAGCTTCTTCATGAGAGCCACCACCGATTGGGCAATGGCCGGGTCGGTCGAGTCCGAGCTCACCACTTCCACCAGGGGCACGAGGTGCGCGGGCATGAAAAAGTGCAGTCCGAGGACGCGGCCGCGGTGCTCGAGATTCCGGCCGATCTCTCCGATCGGAAAATTCGAGG
>CAZULX010000261.1:0-2620 GCA_964621335.1 uncultured Streptomycetaceae bacterium | reverse complement strand
GCGGCTTGCGCTCGTCGGCGAATCGGGCTCGGGCAAGACGGTGACGGCGCTCTCGCTGCTGCGGCTGGTCGAGGCGGCGCGGCTGAGCGGCGAAATCCTGTTCGAAGGCCGCAGCGTCCTCGGCATGTCGCCCGCCGAGCTGCACCAGCTCCGCGGGCGCGACATCGCTGTCATTTTCCAGGAGCCGATGACGGCGCTGAATCCGGTATTCACTGTCGGCGACCAGATCGCCGAATCGCTCCAGATCCACGAAGGGATGAGCTTCGACGAAGCGCGCCGCGGTGCGGTGGCGGCGATGCAGCGCGTGGGCATCGAGGAGCCCGAGCGCCGCGCGCGCAGCTACCCGCACCAGCTCTCGGGCGGGCAGCGCCAGCGCGCGATGATCGCGATGGCGCTCGCGTGCAATCCCAAGCTGCTCATCGCGGACGAGCCGACGACCGCACTCGATGCCACGATCCGCCTGCAGATCCTGGAGCTCCTCGATCGGCTGCGCGCCGAAGCCGGCATGAGCCTGCTCCTCATCACGCACGACCTCAACCTGGTGCGGCGCTTCGCCGACCGTGTCGCGGTCATGGAGCGCGGGCTCATCGTCGAGCAGGGCGACACCGCGGAGGTCATGCAGCACCCGCGCCACCCTTACACGCGCAAGCTGATCGAAAGCCGCCCGGAACGCGCCGTCGCGCCCGCGGGCGATGCGCGGGTCGTCGAGGCACGCAACGTGGCGGTCCACTACGCCACGCCGCTGCCGGGTATCGTGGGCTGGTTCAAGAGCGGCCGCTTCACCGCGGTGAAGCGCGCCGATTTCGAGCTTGCCGCGGGCGAAACGCTGGGCGTCATCGGCGAATCGGGCTCCGGCAAGACGACGCTCGCGCTCGCGCTCCTCGACCTGGTGCCTGCGCAGGGCGAGATCACCATCGGCGGCATACCGTGGCTCGGCGCGGACGCCGACGCCAAGCGCGCGCTGCGCCGCGAGATCCAGGTGGTGTTCCAGGACCCGCTCTCCTCGCTCTCTCCGCGACAGACCATAGAGGCGATCGTCGGCGAAGGTCTCGAGATCCACGAGCCGCGGATGGACGCCGCGGAGCGCCGCAAGCGCGTGATCGAAGCGCTGCGCGACGTGGGGATGAGCGAGGATGGCGCCGTCGAGCCGCTGCTTCACCGCTACCCGCACGAGTTCTCGGGCGGACAGCGGCAGAGGATCGCGATCGCGCGCGCGCTCATCGTCAGGCCCAAGGTGGTGGTCCTGGACGAGCCCACGAGCGCGCTCGACGTCACCATACAGAAACAGGTCCTCGAGCTCCTCGGCGGGCTCCAGCGCAAATACGGTCTCAGCTATGTCCTGGTGACGCACGACATCGACGTCGTGCGCGCGATGGCGCACCGGGTGATGGTCATGAAAGACAGCGAAGTCGTCGAAAGCGGCCCGATCGCGCAGGTCCTGAACGAGTCGCGCTCCGATTACACGCGCAAGCTCGTCGCCGCCGGATACGCCTGAACCACTCCCGGAAAGCGGGCGCGCTTTAGCCGATATAATCGACGCAAAACGACCGCTTCGGTTCAGGGACTTCGCGAGATGGGCTTTCTGCAGGACAGAAAAATCCTGGTGACCGGGCTGCTTTCGAACCGGTCCATCGCTTACGGGGTCGCCAAAGCTTTGAGCCGCGAAGGCGCAACCCTCGCGTTCACCTATCAGCACGAAGACATCAAGGCGCGAGTCTCGCAGCTCGCGTCGGACTTCGGCACGCCGCCGGTGCTGCCCTGCGACGTCTCCGACGATGCGCAGATCGACGCTCTCTTCACCGCCCTGCGGGAGCAGTGGGATGCGCTCGACGGCATCGTGCACTCGATCGCGTTCGCGCCACGGGAGTCGCTGAAAGGCGGCTTCATCGAAGGCTGCACGCGCGAAGCATTCCGCGTCGCGCACGACGTCAGCGCCTACAGCTTCGTGGCGCTCGCCAGAGGCGCCGCGCCGATGATGGCAGGGCGCAAAGGCGCGCTGCTCACCCTGACCTATCTGGGCGCCCAGCGCGCGGTGCAGAACTACAACGTGATGGGACTCGCAAAAGCGAGCCTGGAAGCGAGCGTGCGTTATCTCGCGCAGGACCTGGGGCCGGCCGGCATCCGCGTCAATGGTATTTCAGCAGGCCCGATCAAGACCCTCGCGGCAGCGGGCATCAGCGGCTTCGGCAAGATCCTCAAGTTCGTGGAAGACAACGCCCCGCTCCGGCGCAACGTCACGATCGAGGACGTCGGCAATGCCGCGGCATTTCTCATGAGCGACCTCGCCTCCGGCATCACGGGCGAGATCACTTACGTCGACGCGGGATTCAATACGATCGTCGGCGGCACGGCTTAGAACCGTGACGGGTGACGGGTGACGGGTGACTGGTGACGGGCGACGGGTGACGGGCGACGGGTGACGGGCGACGGGCGACGGGCGACGGGTGACGGGCGACGGGCGACGGGTGACAGGCGACGGGTGACGGGTGACGGGCGACGGGTGACGGGTGACGGGTGACGGGTGACGGGTGCCAGCGAGGGTTAAACACTCGTCACTCGTCACCAGTCACCATTCACTGTTTCTTTTCGAGCTGAGCCTTGTTGATCGAAACCTTGGCCT
>CAZULX010000260.1:0-3387 GCA_964621335.1 uncultured Streptomycetaceae bacterium | reverse complement strand
GAAAAAATTCCCGAATCGCGGGTTCTCGATGGGTGTTACGCCGTGCTCCGGCCGGCGATCGGCGTGCCCAAAGAACGGACGCGAGGCGGCAGCGCAATGCGTGCGCGCTTGCGAATTTCCAGCAATCGGCGGCCTGACCCTGCATGCGGCTTGCAGCGTTTTTCGCGCTGATGGATGGCGCAGACTGATGTAGACCTTTGTCTATATTACAGTGGACATTTGTCCACAGTCCGCGCATCATTCCGGCTACACATTCGACGACGGAACACGGCAATGGACATGCTCGATGTCATGAAATATCTCGGCGGTGCTGCAGTTTTTGGTCGGGCACCCCGAACGATGCTGGAGCTCGAGGCGCAGTTGCGCCACGGTTTGCCGGTCCAGTCGTTTGTTGCCTTCAAACAGTGGGCTCGTCTCAGCAATGAGGAGCTCGCGTCGATCGCCGACATCAGCCCGAAGACGCTTCAACGCTACTTCAAGCCGCCGCGGACAAAGAAAGGTCTGGCGAAGATCACGCGTGTAGCTGTGAGTCCCAGCGACAGAGTCTTCCGTGCGGCCGAAATAATGGCCCTTGCGAAGGAGGTCTTCGGTGGTGATGAAGACGCCGCGCGCGAATGGCTGCGCTCCGAACAATTCGGTTTGGGCGGTAAAGTGCCGCTCGACATGCTCAGAACGAATCTCGGGGCGCACTTGGTAGAAGAGGAGCTGAAGCGCATTCAACACGGCTTCCTTGCGTGATCGCCTACCGTATCTGCCAGGCAGCCTATGCTGCCACGACAGCGGAGATGATCTGCGGCATGGGAGGGCTCTACAGTGCAGGTCGCTGGCATAGCGCTGGGAAACGCATCGTATACGTCTCACAAAACTTGTCGCTCGCAGCGCACGAGATCATCGTGCATTACCCGCAGCGAAAACACGCGCTGAAATTCGTCATGTCAGATATCGAGATTCCCGATCGGCTGGTCATGACGCTCGCGGCGTTTGGTGTGACGACACTGCCCGACGGCTGGAACGCGCAGCCTCCTCGCCACGCAACACAAGCCATTGGCGATTCGTGGCTGGCGGCGAACACGAGTGCAGCGCTCGAAGTGCCCTCGGTCATCATCCCAGGCGAGTTCAACTATTTGCTTAACCCCGAGCATCCTGACTTTGGCGCGATCAAAGCCACAGACCCGAAGCCGTTCTCATTTGATCCGCGCGTATGACGACAACACACGTTCGCCGCCTGACTAACTGCTAGTTGTCCCGAACCACTTCGCCACGCCGCGCGCGCTTTATGAAAGACAACTGTTTTCAGGTCGAAATAAGCTGTTCGGCGAAAGTGAAATCGCTCGAAGTGCTTGATATGACGACAAACTGCTACTGCCTGCAAAGCTGTGGACGCCGGTTCATGCGCTGTTTCCGCAACGCCGGTAGTAGTGGCCGCAACCACCATGCGAAGATCTTCGGCGCACCTTCGATAGGCCCTAGCAATCGAGCTTCCCCTTTGAAGCTTAGGGCGGAACTGGCTTCCCGTGCGGGCGAGCGGCGACAATTTCCCGTAGTGGAGACTGTTGCAAATTCGCTACGCGTGGGCTTGCCGTGGCTCAACGTTGAGTTGTGCTTGCTGGCGCGGCGGTTTGCGCGCCGGGCGCGCTTGCGTTAGGTGGTGAACCAGACGACGTGACCCCGGTAAGCCTGGTAGGCACACAGCGCCACTTCCACGAGCAGCACCGCGAACGTGAGTGCCGCGCCCCACGTGCGGCCGAAGCGGAAAGAGCTCCGGAAGGCGAGCGCGTAACCGTGCAGCAGGCGCGCGAGGGCGAGTGCCGCGCCGATAACGTGCAGCCAATAGATCGAGAAGCGGGAAAGCTCCAGCACCAGCAGGAGGAGAAGCGCGAGCGGAACGTATTCTGCGAAATTCGCCTGAGCGCGAATCGCGCGCTCCAGCGCCGGGTTGCCGCCGTTGCCCAGGCTCACGCGGGCCTGCCGGCGGCACCGGACCACGTGCAGGCTTACAGTAAGACCAGGAACCAGAGGACGAGCACTGCAGCGTACAACGGCGTCACGACCATCGCAGCTCCTTCCATCGAAAGCGTCCCCCGCTATTCGCGTTTATCCGCACGCTGGTCACCGAGGTGTATGCCCAGTCCGCGCGCCGTTTCAATGAGGGGATCCTTGGGATCGAGCGTGCGAGCGCCGACCGTCACCTCCGCGAGTGGCACGTCGACCACCCCTCTGTCGTGCCACGCGGCCATGCGCCCGAAGCGTCCGTGCGCGACCATCTGCACGGCGTGCACGCCGAAAGACGAAGCGAGCAGCCGGTCGCGGGGCGAGGGCGTGCCGCCGCGCTGGACGTGGCCGAGTATGGTGACGCGGATCTCAGTGCTGGTGAGCGGCGCAAGCTTCTCCATCAGGTAGTGGCCGATGCCGCCGTAGCACTTGCCGCTCGCATCCGGCGTGATCGCTTTCGTTCCTTCCTCGGTGCGCACGCCTTCGGCGACGACCACCAGCGCGTGCGTGCGGCCTTCGGCGAGGAGCTCCGTGATGCGCCTCGCGACGCCTGCGACGGAGTACGGGAGCTCGGGGATGAGTATGATGTCCGCGCCGCCGGCGATGCCGCCGTTCAGCGCGATGTGCCCGGCGTCGCGCCCCATCACTTCGAGGACCATGACGCGGTGGTGACTGGCCGCAGTGGGCTGCAGGCGGTCGAGCGCTTCGGTGACGACGTTGACGGCGGTCGCGAAGCCGACCGAGTACTCGGTGCAATGCACGTCGTTGTCGATCGTCTTGGGGACTCCGACCATCGGAATTTTTGCGCGCTCGCAGAGCTGCGAGACGATGCGCATCGAGCCGTCGCCGCCGATCACGATCAGCGCGTCGAGCCCGAGCTCGCGCACCCCTTCGGCGAACTCCGGCGAGAGGTCGCGGTAGCTGCCGTCGGGCATCTCGAAATGGAGCGGATTGCCTTTGCTTGTGGTGCCGAGGAAAGTGCCGCTCTCGCGCAGGAGTCGCCCGTCGAAGGTGTCCAGCGCGAGCTCGCGGTAGCGCGGAGGCCGGTCGATGAGACCTGCCGTCCCATCCAGGATGCCCAGCACTTTCCACCCGTATATCCGCACCGCGTGATACACGACGGCGCGGATGACCGCGTTCAGCCCTGCGCAGTCGCCGCCGCTCGTCAGCACACCCAGGGTTTTTATTCCGGTCATATGCGCCCCGTAAAGCAAAAGCCGGGCCTGCGATACCGCCGAGCGGGGGCGATGCGCCCGCCTGCGCCTCGCTGTCAGGCTGTTACCGCGGCTCCTTCGCGAGTTGCTCGCGAATACGCTCGATGCGATTGGCCGGGCTCGGATGCGTGCTCGCGAATTCGGGCTGGCGGCTGCCGCCCGAGGCCTTTTCGAGCACCTG
>CAZULX010000259.1:0-13725 GCA_964621335.1 uncultured Streptomycetaceae bacterium | reverse complement strand
CGCCCTGGCGCAGGCGCGCGCCCGCGATCTCGACCGGCGCGAGGGGCGCGCAGTCGGACCGCTGCATGGCATTCCCGTGGGCATCAAGGACATCATCGATACCGCCGACATGCCGACCGAGGACGGCACCGTCCTGCACGCCGGGCGTACGCCGGCTGCGGACGCGGCGGTGGTGGCCCGGCTGCGCGCGGCGGGCGCGGTGATCATGGGCAAGACCGTAACCACCGAATGCGCCACCTACACGCCAGGCAAGACGCGCAACCCCCACAATCCCGCGCATACGCCGGGCGGCTCCTCTTCCGGCTCCGCGGCCGCGGTGGCGGCAGGCATGGTGCCGCTCGCGCTCGGCACGCAGACCAATGGCTCGGTGATCCGGCCCGCGTCGTTCTGCGGCGTGTACGGATTCAAGCCGACGCACGGACTGATTCCGCGCAATGGAATCATGAAGCTCTCGTGCGCGCTGGATCAGGTGGGCGTTTTTGCACGCAGCATCGAAGACGTGGCCCTGATCGCGGAGCAGCTCGTCGGCTGGGACGAGGCGGATCCGGATACGCAGCCGCGGGCGCGCATGCCGCTGGGCGAGACCGCGGCGCAAGAGCCGCCCCTGCCACCGCGTCTCGCATTCGTCAAGGGCCCGGTCTGGGACCGGGCGGCGCCCGAGACGCCCGAGGCGTTCGCCGAGCTCTCCGCCGAGCTCGGCGAGCGCATGGCGGAGATCGAGCTGCCGCCCAGTGCAAAGCGCGCACTGGAATGGCACCGCATCATCATGCAAGCCGAGATGGCGGCGAACCTTGATCTCGAATGGGAAAAGGGCCGCGACCAGCTCTCCAAGTCCCTGCGCGCGCAGCTCGCGAGCGGGCGCGCGCTGCCCGCGCTGGATTACCAGAAGGCGCTCGCGCGCATGCCGCTGCTGAACGAAGCCTTCTCCGAGATTTTCCGGGAATTCGACGCGCTGGTCACACCGTCGGCCCCCGGCACCGCGCCGCACGGGCTCGACGCCACCGGCGACCCGGCGTTCTGCACGCTCTGGACGTTCTGCGGGATGCCGGCGATCAATCTTCCCCTGATGCGTGCGGCGGAGGGTTTGCCGCTCGGCGTGCAGCTCGTCGGTCCGCGTGGCGACGACGCGCGCGTGCTGCGCACCGCGCGCTGGCTGGTGGCGCAGGTTGCGGCGGGCTGAAGCGCGAATACGAAAGGCGCACATGGCGTTCAAGATCCTGGCCGGAATCATCGCAACCATCCTGGTGCTCGCATTCCTCCTGCCGCCGGTGGTCAAGCTGCGGGATTTCGCGCTCGGCGGCGTGATCCTGATCGGCATCGTCATGATGCTGGTCGATCTCTGGCAATCGCTGCGGTCCAAGGACGACTGACGGAAGCGTCCATGGTCAGCAGACCCCCGCAACCTCGAAAAACCGCTTCGGACGGGCGGCGCGGGACGCGGCGAACTTTTCTCTCCCGCGCCGTCGCCGCAGCCGCAGGCGCAGGCGCCGCTGTAACGGGTTTCCCCGCGATTGCGGCAGCGGCGCAATCCCCCGCGCTGCTGCGTTTCCAGGGTGCGTGGTCGGCCAAAGACATCTTCCACCAGTACGCGCTCGACTTCGCGCGCAAAGTAAACGACATGACCGGCGGCGACCTGCGCATCGAGGTGCTGCCCGCAGGCGCCGTGGTGCCTGCCTTCGGCTTGCTCGACGCGGTCTCCAAAGGCGCGCTCGACGGCGCCCACGGCGCGCTCGCGTATCACTATGGCAAGCAGACCGCGTTCGCGCTCTGGGGATCGGGCCCCGCGTTCGGCATGGACGCCAATCTCCTGCTCGCGTGGCACAAGTATGGTGGCGGTTTGGCGTTGCTCGAGAAGCTCTACAAGTCGGTCGGCGCGAACGTCGTGTCGTTTCTGTACGGACCGATGCCCACACAGCCACTGGGCTGGTTCAAGAAGCCGATCACGAGGCCCGAAGACTTGAAAGGCTTGAGCTTCCGCACGGACGTGATTTCGAGCGATCTCTTCAGCGCCTTTGGCGCGAGCGTGAAGGCGCTGCCCGATGACGAGATCGTCACCGCCATGAAAGGCGGCGCGCTCGACGGTGCGGAATTCAATAACGCGAGCTCCGACCGCACGCTGGGGCTCCCGGACGCAGCTCGTGTGTGCATGCTCCAGAGCTACCACCAGAACGCCGAGCAGTTCGAGATCCTCTTCAACAAGGCGAAGTACGACGCACTGCCTGCACGGATCAAGGCGATCATCGCGAACGCCGCCGAAGCCGCTTCCTCGGACATGTCGTGGAAGGCCGCGGATCGCTACTCGCGCGATTACCTCGAATTGCGCCAGCGCGACGGCCTGCGATTTTTCAAAACCCCCGCCGCGATCCTTCAGGGCCAGCTGAGCGCCTACGATGCCGCGGCGCGCAGGAAGTCTGCCGAGAATCCGATCTTCAGCGAAGTCGCCGACTCCCAGCGGTTGTTCGCGGAGCGCGCGGTCCGCTGGGACCTCGACACCAACGTCGAGCGCCGCACCGCCTATAAGCACTACTTCTCCAAACCGGCCCCTGCGAAGCCGCCCGCCAAGAAGGCGTGAAACGCTGCGGAATTGAGGCGGTGCCGCGGCGCACGCCGGCCTCGGCCGGCCCGTGTCCGTGACGCTCGCGCGCCTGCGCTGGATCGTTTTCAGCCTCGGCGTCGGTGCCTTCTGGCTTTCGTTCTTCCATCGCGTCGCGCCTGCAGCGATCGCCGGAGACCTCACCGCGGCGTTCGACGTGAGCGGCGCCGCGCTCGGTGCTCTTGCCGCGACCTATTTCTACATCTACGCGTTGATGCAGGTTCCGAGCGGCGTGCTCGCCGACACGCTCGGCCCGCGCAAGGTGCTCGCAGCCGGGAGCCTGATCGCCGGCGCGGGCTCGCTCGTATTCGCAGCGGCGGATTCGGTGGCCGCAGCCGCGGCCGGACGCACGCTCGTCGGCCTCGGCGTATCGGTCGCGTTCATCTGCGTGATGAAGCTCAATGCGAACTGGTTCGACGATCGGCGCTTTGCCACCGCGACGGGTGCGGCAAACGTCGTCGGCATTCTCGGTGCGTTCGCGGCGACCGCGCCGCTCGCGTGGCTGGTAACGGTGGTGTCGTGGCGCAGCGTATTCACCGGCATCGGCGTGCTGTCGATAGCGCTCGCGGCGCTCACGCTGTGGACGATGCAGGATGCGCCGGGCGCGGCGCCACGCCGCAGCGCGAGCGCTCCGCACTGGTATCGCGGCCTGGGAGAAGTCGTCCGCAACCGCGCCACGTGGCCTGGTTTCTGGGTGAATTTCGGGCTGTCGGGCGTGAACATGAGTTTCGTCGGGCTGTGGGCGGTGCCTTTTCTCACTCATGCGTATGGCCTGTCGAGCATCGAAGCGAGCAACCATACGAGCCTCATGCTCGCGGGCTACGCGTGCTCGACCGCGCTCGTGGGGTGGATCTCGGACAGGGTGCGGCGCCGCCGGCCGATCATGCTCGCATCGGCGGTGCTTTATCTCGCATGCTGGGCCGCGTGGCTCGTCGGCGTGCCCGGCGGCTGGACCTATGCGCTCGCGCTGGTCATGGGAACGGTCGTGAGCGGCTTCTCGCTATCGTGGGCGTGCGCGAAGGAAGTGAACGCGCCGGCCTATGCGGGCATGGCGACGAGCGTCGCGAATCTCGGCGGGTTCGTCGCGGCCGGAATCCTGCAGCCGCTGGTCGGCTGGGTTCTCGACGTCACGGCCGCAGCGGGGAGCGGCGCCGGCAATTTCACGGCGGCGCTCGCGGTGTTCGCATTTTTCACAGCCATCGGCCTCGCCGGTGCGCTGTTTATACGCGAGACGCACTGTCGTAATATCTGGATGAAACCCGATGAGAAGTGAATGGTGAATAGTGGCGACTAAAGAGAACGACAGGCCGAAGATACTCGTCACGCGCGAAGTCTTCGACGAAACGCTCGATTACCTGCGCGAGCACTGCGAAGTCGATCCTAACCAGGAGGACGTCGCGCTCGCGCCCGACGCGCTGGCGCGCCGCCTCGCCGGCAAGGACGCTGTCATGTGCAGCCTCACCGACCGCGTCGACGCGGCGCTCGTCGAAACCTGTCCGCGCCTCAAAGTCGTCGCCAACATCGCGGTCGGATACAACAACATCGATGTCGCCGCGTGCACCGCGCGCGGCATCATGGCGACCAATACACCGGGCGTGCTCGACGACAGCACTGCGGACCTCGCGTGGACGCTCATGCTCGGCACCGCTCGCCGCGTCACCGAAGTCGAGCGCTACGTGCGCAACGGGGAATGGAAAGGCTGGCGCCTCAAGCAGTGGCTCGGCGTCGACGTGCATCACGCGACGCTCGGCATCGTCGGCCTGGGCCGCATCGGGCAGGCGATCGCGAAGCGCGCGCGGGGCTTCGACATGCGCGTTCTGTACCACAATCGCAAGCGCGTCGCCGAGACGATCGAGCGCGAGCTCGGCGCCACGTGGGTCGGCCTCGACCAGCTTCTGCGCGAGTCGGATTTCGTGGTCCTGCAGGTGCCGTACTCGCCGCACACGCACCATCTCATCGGCGCCGCCGAGCTCGCGAAAATGAAGCCGAGCGCGATACTCGTGAACTCCACGCGCGGCGGCGTCGTCGACGATGAGGCGCTGATCGAGGCGCTGAAGAAAGGCGCGCTACGCGGCGCCGGGCTCGACGTCTTCGAGAACGAGCCCAAGTTGAATCCGGGATTTCTGGAGCTCGACAACGTCGTGCTGACGCCGCATATCGGCAGCTCGACCGAGCACACACGGCGGGCGATGGCGATGACGGCGGCGAAGAACGCCGTCGCGGCGCTCGCGGGAAATAAGCCTCCGAACCTCGTCAACCCCGAAGTGAAGCGACTACCGAAGGAGTGATGAGGGCTATCGCAAGGGGTGATGAGTAAGAGTGAAGAGGAGGGGGTTGTTGAAAACCACCCCTTTTCATCACCTCTTCTCATCACTCCTGCGGTAGCCGTCACTTTTTTCAACAGCCGTGAGCTATCTCGCGCAGCTTTTCGACCTCATGGTCGAGGTCATGCTGCCGGTCACGCTGCTGGTAGCGGCCGGCGCTTTCTGGCCGCGCTTCTTCCCCGATACGCAGGTCGAGACCGCGCGCACGCTGCTCAACCGGCTCGCGATGTATCTCTTCTACCCGTCGATACTGTACGCGGTCGCGGCCTCGACGCCGGTGAGCGCCGAGCTCCTGACGGTGCCGCTGCTCGTGGGCATCGGCACGCTCGTCTCGGGTTTGCTGCTGTATGTGCTGCTCTACCGGCTTCCGCTGTGGCCGCATCTCACAGACCCGGCGCGCGCCGGGATCATGCTCGGGGGCATGTTCGGGAACACTTTCAACATCGGCGTGCCGGTGCTGATTTTCTTCTACGGGCGCGAGGCGACGCGCTACGCGGTTTTCAACGACATGCTGATGACGATGCCGCTCGTGTGGAGCCTCGGCGTGTGGATCGCCACGCGCCTCGGCTCACACACGCCGGTCGCATCCTATCCCTCGGTGTGGCGCGTCATGTTCTCGATGCCGCCGATCTGGGCCTTCGTGCTCGGCATCTGCACGCAGGAGCTCGGCCTCACGTACAGGCCGCTGGTGAACGCGACCTATTTCATCGGTCAGGCCACGATCCCGGTGACGCTCTTCGTGCTCGGCATGACCATACCGTGGCGCAACCTCGTTCCGCGCTCCGAGATCCTCACGGCCGCGCTGGTGAAGCTGGTGGCAATGCCGATGATCGTGTGGTGCGCGGCGCGCGTGCTCTTCTCGCCGATGGGCGAAGCGCAGTACGCTTCAGTCGCGGAAGCCGCGACGCCGCCGATGCTGACGGCGCTCCTCCTCGCCGACCGCTTCCGCCTCGATGCCGCGGCCACGGCGCTGCTGATCGGATGGGCGACGATCTTGTTCTGGCTGACGCTGCCGATCATCATGGCGCTCGGGCTCGTGCGCTGAATCAAGGGGTGATGAAAAGAAGTGATCAGAAGGGGTTGTTTACAAGCGGGGTTTTACACCCCTTCGGTAGCCGTCACTCTTTGCGGTAGCCTCATCACTTCTTCGGTAGCCGTCACTCCTTAAACAAGGAAAGCAAATGAAACTGGGATTCATAGGACTCGGCGTCATGGGCGGCCCGATGGCGCGGAACCTGATGAAGCACGGGCACGAGATGGGCGTCTACTCGAGAAGGCCCGAATCGTCGGCCCCGATCGTCGAAGCCGGCGCGCGCCGCTACGCGACACCGGCGGCACTCGCCGCGGCGAGCGAAGTCGTCTTCAGCATGGTGACGACTTCGAGCGACGTGAAAGAGATCGCGCTGGGCAAATACGGCTACATCGAAGGCGCGCGCGCGGGCAGCGTCCTCGTCGACATGGAAACGATCTCACCGGCAGTCGCACGCGAGGTCGCCGGACGTCTCGCAGCGCAAGGCCTCGACATGCTCGACGCGCCGGTCTCGGGCGGGCCGGCGGGCGCGCAGCAGGCGACGCTTTCCATCATGGTCGGCGGCGAGCCTCGCGTCTTCGAGCGCGTGAAGCCGCTTTTCGAGTGCCTCGGCAGGACGATCGTGCACATGGGCGCGATCGGGGCGGGGCAGACCACCAAGGCGTGCAACCAGCTCGCGCTTCTCGTCACCGCGCAGGGTGCGGCCGAAGCGCTGACGCTCGCGCGCAGGAACGGGCTCGACCCTGCGAAAGTGCGCGAAGTGATGCTGAGCGGAATCGCCGCGAGCCGCGTGCTCGAGCTTTTCGGCAAGCGCATGGTCGAGCGCGACTTCGCCGCCGGCATCGAAGCGCGGCTCTACCACAAGGACCTCGGGATCGTGCTCGATCTCGCGCACGGGAGCGGCCAGGCGCTCCCGGCCGCGGCGGCGGTCATGCAGCAGATCAATGCGCTCGTCGGCCGCGGCGGCGCGAGCGAAGACCTCTCCGGAATCATCAAGGTGATCGAAGGCCTGGGTCCTGCTATCGATGACAAAAAATGACGGCTATCGAAGGAGTGACGGGGCTACCGCAAAGAGTGACGGCTACCGAACGGGTTGTTTCAACCCCTTTTCGTCACTCCTTCTCGTCACTCTTTCGGCAGCCATCACTCTTTCGGTAGCCGTCACTTCTTAATACAGGAAACGCCATGAGCTTCACTCAGATACCACCCGTCACCGCGCGCCTCGCGCGCTCCGAGCTCGTCGTCCCGGGCGCGACGCCGGCTTTGTTCGAGAAAGCCGCGCGATCGCAGGCCGACGTGGTCTTTCTCGACCTCGAAGACGCGGTCGCGCCCGACGACAAGGCGGCCGCGCGCGAGAATGTGATCGCGGCGCTGAACGACGTCGACTGGCGCTCGAAAACCCTCGCGGTGCGGATCAACGGCCTCGATACCCACTATATGTACCGCGACGTGATCGACGTGGTGGAAGCGTGTCCGCGGCTCGACATGCTGGTGATTCCGAAAGTGGGGGTGCCGGCCGACGTCTACGCGCTCGACATGCTGGTGACCCAGATCGAAGACGCGGCGGGCCGCGAGAAGCGCCTCGGTTTCGAAGTGCTGATCGAGACGGCGCTCGGCCTCGCCAACGTCGAAGCGATCGCGCAGTCGAGTCGGCGTCTGGAAGCGATGTCTTTCGGGTCGGGCGATTTCGCGGTGTCGACCCGCGCGCGCACGACCGCGATCGGCGGCCTCCACCCCGACTACGGTGTCCTGAGCGACCGCAGCGATGCGGGCGAGCGCGCCTTCCATCAGACCGATCCGTGGCACGCGGCGCAGGTGCGCATGCTCGTCGCGTGCAGGGCGTACGGGCTGCGGCCGATCGACGGCGTGTACGGCGACATCAAGGACGCCGAAGGTTTCCTTGCGGCGGCAAAGCGCGCCGCTGCGCTGGGGTTCGACGGCAAATGGGCGATTCATCCGGCGCAGATCGCGCCGATCAACGACGTGTTCAGCCCCGGCGTCGAAGAAGTCGAGCGGGCGCGGCGGATCGTAGCGGCGATGGAGGAGGCGGCACGCGAAGGCCGGGGCGCGGTTCAGCTCGACGGGCGCCTGATCGACGTCGCGAACGTGCGGATGGCGGAGAATCTGCTGCGCAAGGCGGCGGCGATAGGGGTTGCGGGAGCGCCGCCCTGATGGCGGTGCGTGTATCCGCCCGAGGTGCCTTCGTGTCACAATTCCGGAACTCGAGCCGGCTGCATACACAAGAAATGCGAGATGGGTGAGCGTTCCGCCGCGGCAGCCACAGCCCCGTTCGCGGCGGCTGGCGTGACCGGCTCGCCCCGCACCGCATCGATTTACGCCGAGCAGGTTCGCCACCTCTACCGCCTGTCCCTCGCTGCCTACGCCGGGTCCACGCTGTGCGCTGCGGTGATCGTCGCAGCCCTCTGGCAGGTCGTCCCGGCGCTGCCGCTGCTCGCCTGGGGCGTCACCATCGTTGCGGTCCTGGGTTCCCGCTACCTGCTCTACCGCGCGTACATGGCGCGCAACCCCCCTGCCGCCGAAGCCCGCACCTGGTGTTCCTACTTCGTAGCCGGGGCGGGCACGACCGGCGTGCTGTGGGGCGTGCTCGGATCGGCGCTGTATCCGTCCGGGTCAGTCCCCCACGAATTCCTGGTGATGCTGGTCATCACCGGCATGGTGATCTCGGCCGTGCTCGTGCTCGCGCCCATGCGCCAGGCTTTTCTGGCTTTCCTCGTGCCTTCGCTGCTGCCGATCATCCCCACCGTGTTCCTGCAGGGCACGATGCCGCATTTCTATCTGGGCGTGCTGCTGCTCGTGTTCTTCGTGGTCATGCTGGTCGCCGGTCCGCTCGTGTCCGAAACGCTACAGGAAGCGATCGGCATGAAATTCGAGAACACCGAGCTGCTCGTGCAGCTTTCCGAGACGCATGCGGCATCGCGCCAGGCGAATTTGCAGTTGAACGAGCAGGTCTACGCGCAGCGCGTGACCGCCGGCGAGCTCCGCCAGGCCTCGCAGAAGCTCTCCGCGATGATCGAAGCCGCGCCGCTTGCGATCGTCGCCCGCGACGCCGAAGGCCGCGTCGAGAGCTGGAACGCCGCGGCGGAGAAGATATTCGGCTGGACGCAGGATGAGGTGCGCGGGCAGCCGGCGCCCTTCCACGCGGGCAACGCCGAGGACGCTTTCCGCCATCGCGTGCTCCAGGGCGAGACGATCTCGGGCGTCGAGGCCATCCACACGCGCAAGGACGGAAGCGCGATCGACGTCAGCGTCTCCGCCGCGCTCGTACACGACGTCGCGGGCCGCGCCGCGGGCTATCTCACGATGATCGCCGACATCACCGAGAGAAAACGCGGGGAGAAGGAGCAGAACGTGATCGCGCAGATCACGCGGCTTCTCTCGGAGGCGCAAAGCGTCGAGGAGGCGATCCCGCAGGTGATCGCGATCGTCTGCGAGTCCTTCGGCTTCGTCTACGGCGCGCGCTGGGTGCTCGACAAGCAGAACGTCCTGCTGCGATGCGCGGAGACCTGGACTTTCCCGCTGCCCTCGCTCGAGGTTTTTCGCGAGCATTCGAAAGCGCGCCTGGAGCGTCTCGGCAATACCGAGGGCCTCACGCGGCGGGTGTGGGCGAGCGCCGCGCCGGTGTGGATCGCGAACATCGAGGAGGACCGCACCCTCGCGAGGCGCGCCGAGGCGCTGGCGGCAGGACTGAAGTCGGGGTTCGCTTTTCCGATCATGGTCGGCGGCGAGCTGTACGGCCTGATGGAGTTTTTCGCGCGCGAGGCGAGGCAACCGGACGAGATCGTGAGCCGGGTCGCGCGGAACGTGAGCGCGCACATCGGCCAGTTCATCGCGCGCAAGCATGCCGAGCGCAATCTCCAGTTCGTCGCGAGCCACGATGCGCTGACCGGGCTCTTCAACCGCTCGATGTTCGGGCAGCGCCTGCAGCAGGCGCTCGCGCAGGCGTATCGGCACGAGCGCAGGCTCGCGGTGCTCTTCATCGACCTCGACGGCTTCAAGCTGATCAACGACACGCTGGGGCACGACGCGGGTGACGTGCTGCTCTCCGATCTCGCGGTGCGGCTGCGCGAATGCATGCGCGAAGGCGATACGCTGGGACGCATGGGCGGCGACGAGTTCGTGGTGCTGATCGAGGGCTACAAGGAAGACACTCAGTTGCTGGAGGTCGCGCGCAAGGTGCTGGAGACCGTCGCGCAGCCGTTCCTGCTGCGCGAAGGGAGCTACCACGTGACAGCGAGCATCGGCATCGCGGCGTATCCGCAGGACGGGCACGATGCGCCGGAGCTTCTGAAGAACGCCGACATCGCGATGTATCGGGCGAAAGAGCAGGGCAAGAACAATTTCCAGTTCCACTCGCCGGACATGAATACGCACCTCGTCGAGCGTTACGGGATGGAGACCGCGCTGCGCCGAGGGCTGGAGCATGGAGAGCTCACGCTTTACTTCCAGCCGCGGGTGAGCGTGCGCGAGAACCGCGTCACCGGGGTCGAAGCGCTGGTGCGCTGGCTGCACCCGACCCAGGGCCTGCTGAGCGCGCCGGCTTTCGTTCCGGTGGCGGAAGACGCCGGACTTTTCGGCGCAATCGGCGACTGGGTGGTGCGCGCAGCGTGTGCGCAGCTGAAGTCGTGGCAGCAGCGCGGCGCCGCTAACCTGCGCATCGCGGTGAATCTTTCGATGCGCCAGTTCGGTCAGGACAACCTGATCGAGCGCCTGCGCATGGCGATACACGATGGCGGTGTCGAGCCGAAACAGCTCGAGATCGAGATCACCGAAACCATCCTCATGCGCTATGCGGACCGCGCTGCCGACCTTCTCGCGCAGGTGAAGGACATGGGCGCGCACGTGGTGGTGGACGATTTCGGCACCGGTTTTTCGTCGCTCGGTTGTCTCAGCCGCTTTCCGATCGACGCGGTGAAGATAGACCGCTCGCTCGTGGCGCAACTGCCGCATGGGGGCGACGGCGCGGCGCTGACGCGCGCCGTGATCGCGATGGCGCAGAGCCTCGGATTGCAGGTCGTGGCCGAAGGCGTGGAAACGCGCGCGCAATGGGATTATCTGAGCGAGCACGGTTGCGACGCGATCCAGGGCAATTACTATTGCGCGCCTGCGGACGCGGAGACCGTGACTGCGATGCTGCTTCAGCAGCCGCACGGCGCGGTCCGCATTGCGAACGTCGAGCAGTTGCGGCCCTGGCGCATCCCGCGCCCCGGCGCGGACGGCGGCGATTCGTGACCGCCTCGACCCGCCTCGCGTCTCTCTCACGTCGCCGCGCCCGAACTTTGCTAGACTCGTTTCAAACGCCTTCGGAGGTGACCCAATGAAGAGCCTGAAGCAACTTCTCGATGCAAAAGGCAACCCGCTCTATTCGATCAGGCCGGACGCCTTGGTGATCGACGCATTGCGCCTGATGGCCGAGAAGGATGTCGGAGCGCTGTTGGTGATGGAAGGCGCGCAGCTGGTCGGCATACTCTCGGAGCGCGATTACGCGCGCAAAGTGATACTGCACGGCAAGTCCTCGCAGGACGTGCTGGTGCGCGAGATCATGACCGCCAACGTCGTTACGGTCGATCCCGCGAAGACGGTGGTAGAGTGCATGGCGCTCGTCACGCAGCGACGCATCCGGCACCTCCCGGTATGCGAGAAGGACCGGGTCGTCGGCGTCGTCTCGATCGGCGACCTCGTGAAGGAAGTGATCGCCGAGCAGGAGCAGACGATCAAGCAGCTCGAGTCCTACATCCACAGCTGATGAACTTCGGCGCGATCGTCATCGGCGACGAGCTCCTGTCGGGCAAACGCCAGGACAAGCACCTGCCGAAAGTCATCGAGACGCTCGGCGCGCACGGGCTCGAGCTGTCGTGGTGCCAGTATCTCGGCGACGATCCCGCGCTGATCGTGCGCACGCTCGAGCGCACTTTCGCCTCGGGCGATGCGGTGTTCAGCTTCGGCGGAATCGGCGCGACACCCGACGATCACACGCGGCAGTGCGCGGCCGTGGCGGCGGGCGTGGGCCTCGCGCTGCATCCCGACGCCGAAGCGGAGATCCGCGCGCGCTTCGGCGAGGAGATCACGCCCAAGCGCCTGATGATGGGCGAGTTTCCGATCGGATCGGAGATCATTCCGAACCCGTTCAACCGCATTCCCGGGTTCAGCCTGCACCGGCACTATTTCGTCCCGGGTTTCCCGCAGATGGCGTGGCCCATGATCGCGTGGGTGCTGGACAGGTACTACGCTCATCTTTCCGCGCCCGGACGCATCGGCGAGCGCTCGATCATCGTCACGGGCTGCGGAGAGAGCCAGCTGATCGATCTCATGAACCAGTGTCTCGCGCGCTATCCGGGCTGCAAGGTCTTCAGCCTGCCGCGCATGCAGCCGAACCGGCACGTCGAGCTCGGTGTGCGCGGGGACGCGGGCGATGTCGCGACCGCGATCGAGGAGCTGCGAAAGGGTGTGAGCACGCTCGGCTTCCAGTGGTCCGAACCATGAAAAAACCCCGGGGATCGCCCGGGGTTTCAAACGTGGGGGAAGGCAGGTTACGGAGGGAAACCGGGGAAGGTTTCCCTCTGTTCGTGGAGCGCCGAGGCCCGAGCCTTCAGGCGAGCGGCGCGACTACGCGGCCTTTTTGGCTTTTTTCGCGGCTTCGATCGTCTGGTTCGCGACGACTTCGATGTTGTTCTGCGTCGCTTCGCCGAACTGCTTCGCGACTTTCGTGAAGTTGTCGAAGCCCGAGTTGACCGCTGCGAGGGTCGACTTCATGGCGGCGATGCCCACTTCGGAGCCGGCCGGGGCGCTCTTGACGAGCTGGTCGAGGGTGGCGACGGCCTGCTTGTTGAGCTCGCCCATCTGCTCTTCGACGAGCTTGCTGAAATCGGCCTGGGTCGCGCTGGCGACGTCGTATACCTGTTTCGCGTAGGCGGTCGCTTTCTCGAACGTCGGCTGTACCACGGTGTCTTTGAGCGAGGCGAGCTGGTCGAAATCGCGCACCGAGGTCAAAGCGCGGGCGTTTTCGATACCCTCGGCGAGGGCCGATTTGGCGGCGTTCATTTGCAGCTCCATGAAGCGTTCCGCACCGTTGAGCGCCACGCTGGCAAAGCGCAGGGCGGCTTCGACGTTGGCTTTGTTCAGCGCAATCAGTTGTTCCGGGGTCTGATACATGGCTTACTCCTTTGACTTGGTGAAGGGGGCGCGTCTATTTATGTTGCAATGCACAATACGTATTATAAGGGCGTAATCCGGCACGTCAACCCTTTTGGGCAACTTTTTATTGCAGCGCACGACGAGGCCGCGCGCCCCTTTTTGACTCCTTGGCCGTCCTCGCTATAGCATCTTAGAAAAACCTTTCCCTATCAGGCACGTGAGAGGGTCCTCGTGCCTGTCGCGGCCGGCCCCGGCGCATGCCCCTCGCAGCTCGACCACCCCATGAACGCCCCGACCTGCACCTCACGCAGGACGCCGAGGGGCGGTCGCGTGTCGTCCTCGAGGGTATCTGGAACTTGCGCTCGCTCGAGCCTTTCCTCCCCGACCTCGAAGCCCGCCTCGCCCAGCACGGGCGCTCGGCGGGGTGGGATCTGTCCGGGGTCAGCGCGATGGACCACGCAGGCGCGTTGCTGCTATGGCGCGCTTGGGGGCGTCGCATGGCGGACTCGGTCGACCTGCGCCCCGAGCAGGCGCCGCTGTTCGAGCACCTTCAGCTTCCCGATGCGTCGGCGCTGCCGCGCCGGCGGCGGCAGTGGGGCGGGCCGGTGCTGGCGCTGGGGCACGCG
>CAZULX010000258.1:0-2810 GCA_964621335.1 uncultured Streptomycetaceae bacterium | reverse complement strand
CGATGCCGAGCTTCTTCGCGAGCTCCACGTATTCCTCGAGCGGCGCGTACGGCGGCTCGTAGCGCGAGCGCTCGGCGACGGGATACCTGTCGAGCGGACCGAAAACGTGGAAGTGCGTGTCGCACGATCCGGGCGGCGCTTTGTAGGCTGGTTGCAGATTTTCTTCGTTCATTTTGTTTAAGGAGTGATGAAAAGGGGTGATGATAAGAGGAGATGAGAAGGAGTTGATTAGAACCCGCCTTCCCCTTCAGGGGGAAGGGTGTGATGGGGGTGGTTTAAAAAACAACCCCTTCGGTAGTCGTCACTCTTTGCAGTAGCCCCATCACCCCTTTTCATCACTCCTTGCGGTAGTCATCACTACTTGCGCTCGCCCGCGGCCGCGATTGCGGCCCAAACGCGGGCGGGGGAATAAGGCATGTCCAGCTGCATGATCCCTCGCGAGCGCAGCGCATCGATGGTGGCATTCGCGAGCGCCGGCAGCGAGCCGCTGCAGCCGGCTTCGCCGACGCCTTTCGCGCCGAGCGCGTTCTGCTGCGTCGGCACGGGGTGGTCGTGCACTTCGATGTGTTTGAGCAGATCCGAGTGCGGCATGAAGTAATCGGCGAAGCTCGCCGTCAGCAGCTGCCCCGTCTCCGGATCGTAGACCGCGTGCTCGCCGAAGACCTGCCCCGCACCCTGAACGACGCCGCCGTGGACCTGTCCCTCGACGAGCGCGGGATTCACCACCGTGCCGAGATCGTCGACCGCGACGTAGCGCTCGATCGAGGCGGTTCCGGTCTCCGGATCGATCTCGACTTCAGCGATGTGGCAGCCGTTGGGGTAAGTCGCGCCGAACACGCCTTCGGCCGTGGTGTCGAGCGGATGGGAATCGGGCCCTTTGAGCGCACGGGCGAGATCGACGAAGCCGATCGAGCGCGCGCCGCCGCGATACGCCCCCTCGCTGTAGTCGACTTCGCTCGCGGCGACGCCGAGCTTCGCGGCCGCGTGCGGGCGTCCGGTCTCGATCAGCTTCTGCGCGAGTATCTTGAACGCGCTGCCGGTCCCGAGCACGCCGCGCGAGCCGCCGGTGCCGTTGCCGACGAGGTCGGCCGCGGGCGGGCTGGGATGGAACCGCACGTGCGCGACGTCGATGCCGAGCGTCTCCGCGACGATCTGCGGAAACACCGTCTCGTGTCCCTGGCCCGACGACTGCGTCACCGCGTAGAGCGTCATGCGGCCGTCGGCGTCGAACTGAACCGCGACCTGGTCCTTGGGCGCGGCGCCGCCGCCGCCCGCTTCGAGATAGGTGGCGATGCCGATGCCGCGGAGCCTCCCCGCGCGCTCGGCCTCCGCTTTGCGCGCCGGGAATCCGGCCCAGTCCGCGCGCGCGAGCGCGTCGTCCATGACGGCCTCGAAGTCGCCCGAGTCGTACGTGCCCGCATTCGGCGTCTTGTAGGGCATCGCCTCGCGCGGAATGAAGTTCCTGCGGCGCAGCTCGATCGGATCGAAGCCGTGCTCGTGCGCGGCGAAATCCACGATCCGCTCGACCGCGTACGCGATGTCGGGACGCCCGGCGCCGCGATAGGCCGAAACCGGCACGGTGTTGGTGTAGGCGAGGCGGCTGCACGCGTACATGGCCGGAATCCGGTACACGCCGCCCATGGTCACGGTGAGGTTCTTGGTCGCGATGAACGAGCCGAAAGGCCCGCCGTACGCACCCAGGTTGGCGCGGTCGTTCCAGCGCAGCGCGAGGAATTTGCCGTCCGCGTCGAGCGCAAGCTCTCCGGTCAGGCTCAAACCCCGCCCCTGGTGGTCGCTCATGAAAGTCTCGGTGCGGGTCGCAACCCAGCGCACCGGACACCCGAGCTTGCGCGCGGCCATCATGAGCGCGAAGTACTCGGGATGCGCGCCGCCGCGCACGCCGAAGCTGCCGCCGACGTCCTGCGCGACGAGCGTGATCTTCTCCTTGTCTACGCCGCTCACGTGCGCAAGCTGTCCTTTCATGCCGCCGACGCCCTGCAGCGGGACGTGCACGGTGTAGCTTTCGTTCTGCGCATCGAAACGCACGAGGCACGCGCGCGGCTCCATCGCGTTGCCCACGAGGCGCTGGCTGTCCACGGTGAGGGTGCTCACGTACTTCGCGCGGGCGAAAGCCTGCTCGACGGCGTGCGCATCGCCGGAGTCGAACTCGAAAGCGAGGTTCCCGGGAACGTCCTCGTGGAGCTGCGGCGCGCCTTCGGCGGTCGCGTCCTCGAACGTCGTGACTGCGGGCAGATCGCGGTATTCGACTTGGACGAGCTCGCGCGCGTCTTCGGCCATGGCGGCTGTCCCGGCGACGATCATCGCGACCGGCTCGCCGACGTAGCGCACGCGGCCCATCGCGAGCACCGGATGGAAAGGCTTGCGGATCGCCTGCCCGTCCTTGCCCGGATAGGTGACGGTGTTCGGCAGCGACTTGAAGCCGGCTGCGCGCGCGTCTTCGCCGGTGAGCACGGCTTTCACGCCCGGATGCGCGAGAGCGCGCGCCGCATCGAGCTTCACGATCTGCGCATGCGCGCGATCGGCCCGCAGGAAAACCGCGTGGAGCTCCCCCGGCACGCTCCAGTCGCCGCTGTAACGCCCGTCTCCGGTGACGAGGCGGAAGTCTTCTCTTCGAATCATGCTGCGCCTCCGACGCGAACCACGGTGAGTCAGTGAGCCGTCCACCCGCCGTCCATCGGCAGCAACGCCCCGTTGACCGACGCCGCATCGTCGCTCGCGAGATACGCCGCGAGCGCCGCGACCTCGCCTATCGTGACGAACTGCTTCGTCGGCTGCGCGGCGAGGATCAC
>CAZULX010000257.1:0-3663 GCA_964621335.1 uncultured Streptomycetaceae bacterium | reverse complement strand
AGAAGGTGCAGGTCCCGGCGAAGTACGTTCCGCATTTCAAGGCGGGCAAGGAGCTGCGCGAGCGGGTGGATCTCAAGAAGGATTAGCCGGGTTCAGCAGGCTGCAGGCGGCACGTCGGAGGACGTGCCTTTTTTTTAAATGAACCCTACGACGCGCCCGAGGCTTCGCCTCAGGCGCAAAAAGTAGCAACAGAACCTACGACGCGCCCGGGGCTTCGCCCCGGTCCGCAAAAGTAGCTACAGAACCTACGACGCACCCGGGCTTCGCCTCAGGCGCAAAAAGTAGCTTATGCGCCTATCGGCGCTACATACGATGTATGTTGCGATGAGGTATGGCGTCACTATCACCTATCGCGCTATCCTCACCCGCCATGCGCTACGTGTTGTGGATCGTCAAGCTCGCGCTCTTCGCGCTCGTGCTGACTTTCGCCGTGAAGAACACCGATCCGGTGACCGTCCGCTATTTTCTCGGACAGGAGTGGCGCGCGCCGCTGATCTTCGTGCTGCTGGTGGTGTTCTGCGCCGGCGCCGCGCTGGGGCTGCTCGGGGCGCTGGGGCACATCATGCGTCAGCGGCGCGAGATCGCGGCGCTGAAGCGCGGGCGCGGCGAGCCCGCGACGCCGTACGAGCCGCCGCCCCCGGACGTCGCGGCGCCTTGATCGGGCGCGCCGCCTAGCATGGATCTCGAATACTGGTGGCTGCTCGCCCTGCCGCTGTTCTTCGCGCTCGGCTGGCTCGCCGCGCGCATCGACATCAAGCAGCTCGTGTCGGAGTCGCGCGCGCTGCCGGTGTCGTACTTCAAAGGCCTCAACTTCCTGCTGAACGAGCAGCCCGACAAGGCGATCGAAGCGTTCATCGAAGTGGTGAAGGTCGATCCGCAGACGGTCGAGCTTCATTTCGCGCTCGGCAGCCTCTTTCGCAGGCGTGGCGAGGTGGAGCGCGCGATACGCATGCACCAGAACCTCGTGGAGCGCGTCGACCTCGCACAGGACCAGAAGCTCGTGGCGCTGTTCGAGCTCGCCCAGGATTACCTCAAGGCGGGGCTGCTCGACCGCGCGGAAGAGCTTTTCGTGAAGCTCGAAGGCACGCCGCACGCGGAGCCCGCGCTCAAATTTCTGCTCGAGATCTACCAGCAGGAAAAGGACTGGCAGAAAGCGATCGTCGCCGCGCAGAAGCTCGAGTCGGTGACCGGGCGCTCGCACCAGAAAGAGATCGCCAATTTCTACTGCGAGCTGGCCGGTGCCGAGACGATGCATTCGCGGCCTCAGAGCGGGAGGGTGCATCTGGATGCGGCGCTCGCGCACCACCGCCTGTGCGTGCGCGCGAACGTGCTGCTCGGCGACCTCGAGCTCGGGCTCGGCAACATCGAGGCCGCCCTCGACGCGTGGAAGCGCATCGAGTCGCAGAACCCGGCCTATCTCTCGCTCGTCGCCGAGCGCATCTACAACGGCTACAAGGATCAGGGCCGGGCGGAGGAAGGGCTCAACCTCCTGCGCGGCTACCTCGAGAAGTATCCTTCGCTGGACGCGCTCAACGTGGTGTTCCAGGCGACGCTCGAGCAGCACGGCGCGGAGCCCGCTTACCGGCTGGTGCGCGATGAGCTGCGGCGCATGCCGACGCTGCTCGGTCTCGACAAGCTCCTCGAGGCGCAGCTCCTGGATGCGCCGATCGACCGCCGCCGCGATCTCGAGCTGATCCGGGGGCTCGTGAACCAGCACACGCAGGGCCTCGCGATGTACAAGTGCGACAACTGCGGCTTTCGCGCGCGCCAGTATTACTGGCATTGTCCGGCTTGCGCGTCGTGGGAGACGTATTCTCCGCGGCGAACCGAAGAGAAAACTGTCCCGGCATGAACACCGATCCCAAAGTCATCGTCGCACTCGATTTCCCCGACGCGCGGGGCGCTCTCGATCTCGCGCAGCGCCTCGATCCGGCGCAGTGCAAGGTGAAAGTGGGCAGCGAGCTTTTCACGGTGGCAGGTCCAGCGCTCGTCGAGGCGCTGGTTGGGCGCGGGTTCAAGCTCTTTCTCGACCTCAAATTTCACGACATACCGAACACCGTCGCGGCCGCGTGCCGCGCGGCTGCGCGCATGGGCGTGTGGATGATGAACATTCACGCTTCCGGGGGCAAAGCGATGCTCAACGCCGCGCGCGAAGCGGTACCGCCGGGCGAAGGCGCGCCGAAGGTGATCGCCGTAACGCTGCTCACGAGCATGGCAGCAATCGATCTCGCCGATCTCGGCATGAGCGGAACGCCCGGCGAAGCAGTCACGCGCCTCGCGCGACTGGCCAAGACGTGCGCTCTCGACGGCGTGGTGTGCTCGGCGCAGGAAGCGACGGCTTTGCGGGCGATGTGCGGCACCGAGTTCACGCTCGTCACGCCCGGTATCCGGCCGTCGGACGCAGCGGTCGACGACCAGAGCCGCGTCATGACGCCGCGCGGCGCGATCGCGGCCGGCTCGAGCTATCTCGTGATCGGGCGGCCGATCATCCGCGCCGCCGATCCGCTCGCCGCGCTGGAGGCGATCAACGCCGACATCGCGAGTACAATCGCGCCGCCGTCATGAAAACCGCGGGCGGCGACGGGAACGAGGCCAAGCTGCGCAACCTGAAGGAAGCGAACGTCCTGGTGGTCGGCGACGTCATGCTCGACCGTTACTGGTTCGGGGAAGTCGGGCGCATCTCGCCCGAAGCGCCGGTTCCGGTCGTCAAGATCGACCGCGTCGAAGAGCGGCCGGGCGGCGCTGCCAACGTCGCGCGCAACGCGGCCGCGCTCGGCGCGCAAGTTCACCTCCTTTCGGTCGTCGGACGCGACGAGGCGGGGGCGAGCTTGAAGAAGCTCCTGCGCCGCGAGCGGATCAAGACCCAGTTGCACGTCGACGCCGGTCTCGACACGACGGTCAAGCTGCGCGTGATCGGGCGCCGCCAGCAGCTCGTGCGCATCGATTTCGAGACCGCGCCGAGCCACGAAGCCCTCGCCTCCAAGCTGCGCGACTTCCGGCGGCTGCTGCGCGGCATGGACGCCGTCATCCTGTCCGACTACGGTAAGGGCGGTCTCACGCACATCGTGAACATGATCCGCATGGCGCGCACGGCCGGAACGCCCGTGCTGGTCGATCCCAAAGGCGACGATTATTCGCGCTATCGCGGCGCGAGCCTGATCACGCCCAACCGCGCGGAGTTCCGCGACGTCGCCGGAAGCTGGAAAAACGAGGCCGACCTCACGCGCAAGGTGAGGGATCTGCTGCGCCGTCTCGGGATCGGTGCGCTGCTCCTCACCCGCAGCGAGGAAGGCATGACGCTCTTCACGCGCGAGGTGCGCGTGCACGTGCGCGCGCAGGCGCGCGAGGTCTTTGATGTGAGCGGCGCCGGCGATACGGTGATCGGCACCGTCGGCGTGATGCTGGCCGCGGGCGCGGGGCTGGAGGAGGCGGTGCGCCTCGCGAATCGCGCGGCGGGAGTCGTCGTGGGTAAATTCGGGACGGCGGTGGTTACGCCGGACGAGCTGTTCGGAAATGCGTCATGAATATGATTCCAGTCACCAGTCACCAGTCACTTCCCACGTCATGTATTACGTCGTAACCGGCGCGGCCGGGTTCATCGGCGCCAACCTCGTGCGCGGCCTGAACGACCGCGGCGTGACCGACATCATCGCGGTGGACGAT
>CAZULX010000256.1:0-10312 GCA_964621335.1 uncultured Streptomycetaceae bacterium | reverse complement strand
GAGTTTCGCCTGAATCTCGCCACGCGCAGCCTCACCCGCAGCGGCGATGACGTATCGCTCACCACCGGTGAATTCGCGCTGCTGAAAGTGCTCGTGCAGCACCCGCGCACCCCGCTTTCGCGAGACAAGCTGATGGAGCTCGCGCGAGGCCGCGAGTTCGGTGCTTTCGACCGCAGCATCGACGTGCAGATCTCGCGCCTGAGGAGGCTCGTCGAGCCCGATCCGTCCAAGCCCGCCTACATACAGACCGTGTGGGGTTTCGGCTACGTCTTCATACCCGACGGCGAGAAACAGTGACTGGTGACCGGTGAATAGTGACGAGTGAACGAGCCAAATCGCGCCACGCGTCACCAGCCACCCGTCACTCGTCACGCCGTCTGATGAGGCTGTGGCCGCGCTCGCTGCTGTGGCGCAGCGTCCTCCTCATCGCCGCGCTCCTCGTCGTCGCGAACGTCGCGTGGGTGCAGATTTTCCGCGTGGCTGACCGCGCTCCGCGCGCGCAGCGCACCGCGCAGCAGATCGCGAGCGTGGTCAACATCACGCGCTGGGCGCTCATCACCGCCGACCCGTCGAAACGCTACGAGCTTCTGTCGGTGCTCTCGCGAGCCGAGCAGATACAGGTCTACGCTGCGGAGCCCGGAGAGCGCGTGGCGCCTTTGCCGGAGCGCCCTTACCTTCAGGAGCTCGCGGCCGAGCTCCAGCGCCAGCTCGGGCCCAGCACGCAACTCGCCCTCACTCGCGAAGGCGTGGAGGGCTCGTGGGTGAGCTTTAACATCGACGGCGAGAAGTTCTGGGTGTTCATGCCGCGCTCGCGCATCGAGAGGAACGAGCCTCTGCGCTGGGCGGGCTGGGCCGCACTCGTGCTCACGCTCGCACTGGGCGGAGCGTACTTCATCGTCTCGCGCATCAACCGGCCGCTGCGCGAGCTCACTCGCGCATCGGGGCAGATGGGCAAAGGCGCGATGCCGCAGCGCGTGACCGACGAGGGGCCGGCCGAGATCAACACCCTCGCGCGGTCCTTCAACCAGATGGCCGACGATCTGAAGCGCCTCGACGACGAGCGGGCGCTGCTCCTCGCGGGCGTTTCACACGACCTGCGCACGCCGCTCTCGCGCATCCGGCTCGGCATCGAGATGATGGACGACAAAGGCGACGGCGCGCTGCGCTGCGGCCTGGAGCAGGACATCGAGGACATCGACGCCGCGATCGGCCAGTTCCTCGACTTCGCGCGCCTGCGTGACGCCGAAGCCGCAGTGCCGGAAAGCGATCTGAATGCGATCGTCGAAAGCGTCGTCGGCCGCTACGCGCGCGCGGGGAGGGCCGTGCGCGCGAGCCTCGGTGACGTGCCTGCCGTTGCGCTGCGGCCTCGTGCGATGCAGCGCCTCGTCGCCAACCTGATCGACAACGCGCTGCGCCACGGGAGCGCTGAAGTCGAGGTCGCAACGGGAGATTCCCTCAGCCCCGCTCCTGGGGGCAGAGGGGAGATTGTTTACGTGGAAGTGCTCGACCGCGGCGCGGGCATTCCCGCCGACGCGGCGGAGCGCATGCTGCAGCCTTTCACGCGCCTTGACAGCGCGCGCAGCGGCAGCGGCACGGGCCTGGGCCTCGCGATCGTCGATCGCATCGCGAACATGCACGGCGGAAAAGTGAAGCTGCTCCCGCGCGACGGCGGCGGACTGCGAGCGCGCGTCGAGCTACCGGCGCACGCGGATGGTGGTGAGGCGTAGCCGCGTCGAAAGTATTCTCGCCGCGGCGAACAGGAAATCGCGTGTGAGCTCGGGTTCTTCCTGCCCGAAGCGCACGTAGCCGTCGAATTCCCACCGCAGCAAAGTGCCTTCGGTGACCGCCCACACGTTCGCCGATCGCATCTGGCCGTCGAAGAACGATTGCTCGCCGCTCACGCTGCCGGTGCCTATGCGCGCGAGAGAGGATACGCTCAACCCGTCGAAGGTCGTCACACCCACTTCCAGCAACCCGTCCGCGAAGAGATAGAGCGCCCTGTCCTCGGCGCCGCGCTGGATGACGACGTCGCTCACCCGAAAAAGCGTGACGGGTAGTGGTAACGAGGAGCTTGCTCCAATCCTCGGCACTCCACTCCGGGAGTAAGAGCCGGTCCGGCGCGCCCATTCTCGCGGACTCGCGCATGAACACGTCGACGTAGTCGGCAGCCGTCATGCGGCCATTATAGGCGCCACCGCGCCCGCCGCTCGTAGCTCACGGCGCCCGCTCGCGGCACCGACTCGACGAGGACGAATTCGCGCACCTGCCACGCCAACGGCGCAAACACCGCGGGGCCGGGCTTGCGTGCCGCATCGCGCACGAGCGTGATGTGCGGCGCATAGGGGCGCGTATCGCCGTGCACGCCGAGACGGGAGAGCGCCGCGCGCAGCGACGACTCCAGCTCGATCAAGGCAGGAGGGCACGCAGCGGTGCCCGCCCATACGATGCGGTTGTGGCGCCAGTAGCCGACGCGATCGATCGCAAGCTCGAACGATGCGCCGCGCACTTCGCCTGCCGCCTCCTCGAGCGCCACGCTGCGCTGGCGTTCGACGTCTCCTACGAAGAACAGGGTGAGATGGATGTTCGCGGGCACTGCTGCGCGCCCGCCGCTGCGCGCCTGCGCTTCATGCGCCATGGCCGCGAGCGCCGCGCGCACCGCGTCGTCGGGCCAGAGCGCGAAGAAAAGGCGTGCGCGTTCGGCTTTGACTCGCTCTCTCCGGTCGTTTCAGCGACGTGCGGTGGCGAGAAGCGCGATCGCCTCTGCAGCGATCCCGTCGCCGCGGCCGAGGGCGCCGAGGCGCTCCGCGGTTTTCGCCTTGACGTTGACGCGCTCCACGGCGAGGCCCAGGTCGGCGGCGATGTTCTCGCGCATGCGAGTCACGTAAGGCGCCATCTTCGGCGCCTGCGCGATGATGGTGGAATCGATGTTCTCGACCTCGAGCTCGTGGTCGGCGAGAAGACTCGCCACCGCGCGCAGGAGCTCGCGGCTGTCCACGCCTTTGTATGCGGGATCGGTATCGGGAAAGTGCGTTCCGATGTCTCCCAGGCCCGCGGCGCCGATCAGGGCGTCGCAGATCGCATGCAGCAGGACGTCCGCATCGGAATGGCCTTCGAGGCCGCGCTCGAACGGGATTTCGACCCCGCCGATCACGAGCTTGCGCCCCGCCGTGAGCGCGTGCACGTCGAATCCCTGCCCTATCCTCATGCGGCTCCCGGCTCCGCCCGCAGGACGAGCCCTGCGAGCTCGAGGTCCTCGGAACGCGTGACCTTGAAATTGCGCGCTTCTCCCATCACGAGCTTCGGTTTGAGACCCATGCGCTCTATGGCGGCGGCCTCGTCGGTGACCGTCGCAGGTCCCGCACGGCGCAGCGCTTCAACCAGCAATTCGTAACGGAACATCTGCGGCGTCTGCGCCTGCCAGAGACTTTCGCGCGCCTCGGTTGCCGAGACGCGGCCGTCGCGATCGCGGCGCTTCAACGTATCCGCAACCGGGACCGCCAGCAGTCCGCCGACCTCGTCGTCGCCGATTTCGGCGATCAGCCGGTCGAGCGCGACCGCGGTGAGGCACGGTCTCGCGGCGTCGTGCACCAGCACCCAGTCGTCGCCGGCGATGGCATCACGAGCGGCGATGAGGCCGTTATACACGCTGGCCGCGCGGGTCGCGCCGCCGCAGTACAAAGCCTCCACCCGCTGCGGGCACTCGCGCGGGCCGAGCGCGCGGAAGCGGGCGTCGTCGGAAGCGAGCACGATGAACACCCCCGAAATGAGTGGATGCGCGGCGATGCGCCGCAGCGTGTGATGGATCAGGGGGTGTCCGGCGAGCTCGAGGTATTGCTTGGGCGTCGCCTCGCCCATGCGGGATCCGCTGCCGGCTGCCGGGATCAGGGCGAAGTAACGTGGCAAAGGATATGGGCGGGCGAGTCTACAAGAAGGCCGATTGTACCAGGGGCCGATATAATGCTCGGAGCGGCGATAGCCGCATCAGCGCGCCGTTGCGCCCGGAGCGGAGCGAAGGAGCGGCGTGCTATTTCCGCCCCACATCACCTTATGCCCGGTTTTCTTTCGGCTTCGACACGACCTGCCGCGGTGGCAGGGCTTTTCTATCCTGGGGAACGGGAGAGCCTCGCGCGCGAAGTCGCGAAGCTCGTCGGTCCGGCAGGCGACACGGCTCGCGCCGTGCCGAAAGCCGTCATCGTCCCGCACGCCGGTTACGTCTATTCGGGCCCGATTGCCGCAAGCGCGTATGGGCTCCTCGCACCCGCGCGCCAGGTGATCAGGCGCGTGGTGCTCCTGGGGCCTACGCACCGGGTGGCCGTGCGCGGCCTCGCGCTGCCTGCCGCGTCGCATTTTGCGACGCCGCTCGGCACGATCGAAGTGGACGCCGAGGCCGTCGAGCGCCTGCGAGCTTTGCCTCAGATCGTGGTGAGCGAAGCCGCCCATGCGCTCGAGCATTCGCTGGAAGTGCATCTGCCTTTTCTTCAAACGGTGCTGGAGGATTTCAAGCTGGTGCCGCTGGCTGTCGGCCACGCCGCCCCCGAGGAGGTCGCTGCGGTGCTGGACGCACTGTGGGGCGGGCCGGAGACCCTGATCGTTGTGAGCTCCGACCTCTCGCACTATCTGCCTTACGACGAAGCGCGCAGCGTCGACCGCGCGACGTGCGAAGCGATACTCGACATGCGCAGCGACATCGACCACGAGCAGGCGTGCGGCGCGACCCCTATATCGGGCCTCGCGCTCGCGGCGCGGGGGAAAGGCCTCAAGCCCGAGCTGATCGATCTCCGCAACTCGGGCGACACTGCGGGCGACAAGAGCCGCGTGGTGGGTTATGCCTCGTTCGCCTTCTACCAGGCGCCATGAACGATATCGACGCCGGACGCATACTCCTGCCGATCGCGCGAGCGGCGATCGCGCGCGAGCTCGGCCGCAACCACCCCTCGACCGAAGATGCGCCGTGGCTGCACGGTCCCGGCGCATGCTTCGTCACGCTCAGGCAAGGCGAGCGCCTGAGAGGCTGCATCGGCACGCTGCTGGCGCACCGGCCGCTGCTGGAGGACGTGAAAGCGAACGCGCGCGCGGCGGCTTTCCGCGACCCGCGCTTCGCCCCGCTCGCCCACGACGAGCTCGACCTGACGGCGGTGGAGGTCTCGCTCCTTTCGCCGCTTGCGCCCATGGCCTTTCGCGACGAGGAGGAAGCGCTCGCCCAATTGCGCCCCGGCATCGACGGACTGGTCTTCGAGTACGGGCACCACCAGAGCACGTACCTGCCGCAGGTCTGGGAAGATTTGCCCGACGCCGCGGAGTTCCTCGCCACGCTCAAGCAGAAAGCCGGCCTCCCGCCCGATTTCTGGGACGCGGAGGTGAAACTTGCGCGATATACGGTGTCGAAATGGAGTGAAGGCTCGAACATAGCCGATCGATAGATGAGCGAAGACTACCCCGGTCGCTGGTGGCACCTCCTCGCGGACGGTCGCATGCAATGCGACCTGTGCCCGCGCGACTGCCGCCTGCACGAAGGCCAGCGCGGCGCGTGCTTCGTGCGCCAGCGCGTGGGCGACCGGATGGTGCTGACCACCTACGGACGCTCGTCGGGTTTCTGCATCGACCCGATCGAGAAGAAGCCGCTCAATCATTTCTACCCCGGCTCGAGCGTGCTTTCGTTCGGCACCGCAGGCTGCAACCTCGCGTGCAAGTTCTGCCAGAACTGGGACATCAGCAAGTCGCGCGACATGGACCGGCTCGCGGACCAGGCGACGCCGGAGGCGATCGCCGCCGCGGCAGCGGAGCACGGCTGCAAGTCGGTCGCCTTCACTTACAACGACCCGGTGATCTTCGCCGAATACGCCATGGACATCGCGGACGCGTGTCGCGAGCGCGGAATCCAGACGGTCGCGGTCACGGCGGGGTATATCCACGACCAGGCGCGGCGCGAGTTCTACGCGAAAATGGACGCTGCCAACGTCGACCTCAAAGCATTCACCGACGAATTCTATGTGAAGCTGTGCGGCGCGCACCTGACCCCCGTGCTCGACACCCTCGCCTATCTCAAGCACGAGACGAGCGTCTGGTTCGAGATCACGACGCTCCTCATCCCGGGGAAGAACGACAGCGACGAGGAGCTGCGCGCGCTCTCGCAGTGGATCGCGAAAGAGCTCGGCCCCGACGTGCCTGTCCATTTCACGGCGTTCCATCCCGACCACAAGATGACCGACATCGCGGCGACGCCCGCTTCGACGTTGACGCGCGCACGGCGCATCGCGATGGACGCAGGGTTGAACTACGTCTATACCGGCAACGTCCACGACGCCGCGGGCGGGTCGACTTACTGCCGCGGCTGCAGGAAGCCCCTGATCGTGCGCGACTGGCACCGCATCGAGGAATACCGGGTGAGCGCCGACGGTGCCTGCCCCGACTGCGGCACGGTGCTTCCCGGGCGCTTCGAAGCTTTCCGCCGGCAGTTCGGCCGCCGCCGCATCCCGCTCGTTGTGACCCCCGCATAGTCGTTCGGCGGCGACAGATCGCAGCGACACGCCGTCGCAAGGTCCTGTTTCGCCGCTACATTTTCTCCGGCACACCTGTTGCGAGGGATCTTGCGTCCTCTTCAGGACGTCATCGCAACATTCGCCAAGGAGACCGCAATCATGAAACGTAAAAACCTTGTTGCCCTGGCAGTCGCAGGCGCGTGCGCCTGGCCGGTATTCGCGACCGCCGGGGGCACGCACTCGATGAGCTCGAGCATGGGACATTGGGAAATCGCAACGCCCTCATCGGTCAATGAAAGCGCACCGTGGCTCGCAGCGGAGCGCTCGCATTTCGGCACGGGTCACGCAGGCGCGACTCACATGGCGTCCGCGACCTTCGAAGTGATCACCCCGTCTGCGTCCGACGAGAGCGCCCCGTGGCTGACCGCGGAGGAACAGCGCTCGCACCACGCACCGGCAATCGTCGCCGGCACCGGCATGCCCAACCCGCAGACGCCGTGGTCGCCCAACGAAAGCGGACCGGCGGACTACGCGGGTGACATGCAGGCGTACTCCGAGCATCTCGCCAGCGTCGAGCAGGCGCACTTCGCCGCGCTCGAGAGCCGCACCGAGTTGCTCGCGAGCGGCGCGACCGAAAGCGAAATCGACCGCCTGCTCCTGGGCTCGTCGGAGTTGCCTACTGACCCGGGCGAGCGCGAGCAGGTGGCATCCGTCACCCCCGGCCTGGTCGATTCCCGCCAGCTCGAGATGAGCAGCGAGTTGAGCGCGGTGCCCGCATCGGACGCTCCCGACGCCGCGGGCGGGGAGAGCGCGTCCTTCGCTGGTCAGCAGGAGTTCGATAGCGCCGGCGCCGGCGCCGAAAGTGAGACCGGGAGCAGCGCGTCGCTGTAATAGCGCGAGACCCAAGCCGCACGCGCGCGGCTTCCATGACGATCCCGCTCCGCGCCGATCCAGGCGCGGGCGGGATTTTTCATGCGCCTCGCTAGCGCCTTCCTTGAACCTTACGGGGGTTCGCCCATCTCTTTATAATTCTTCGATTTTCCCGCCTTCGATGCTGCAACTCCCCGTGCCCGATGCCGGGCACCGCGAATACACCGCTCCCCTGTACGGCTCGAGCGACGCGCTCGCCATCGCGACGCTCGCCGCCCGCGCGCGCCCGCTCCTGGTCGTGACCGAAAGCGCGTGGCACGCGCAACGGCTGCTCGAGGAGATTCCCTTCTTCGCGCCCGGGCTGAAAGTGCACCTTTTTCCCGACTGGGAGACGCTGCCGTACGACCACTTCTCGCCTCACCAGGACCTGATCTCCGAGCGTCTGGCGACGCTCTACCAGATGATGCACGGGCAGTTCGACGTCGCGCTCGTGGCGGTCACGACGGCGCTCTACCGGCTGCCGCCGGTCGAATACCTCGCGGGGCACACTTTCTTTTTCAACCAGGGCGAGAAGCTCGAGGGCGCAGAGCTGAGGCAGCAGTTGACGCTCGCCGGCTACGCACACGTGACCCAGGTCGTCGCCCCCGGCGAATACAGTTTTCGCGGCGGGCTCATCGATCTTTTCCCGATGGGCAGCGCGGTGCCTTATCGCATCGACCTCCTCGATGACGAGATCGAAAGCATCCGCAGCTTCGACGTCGACACCCAGCGCAGCATCTACAAGGTGAGCTCGGTGCGGCTCCTCCCGGCGCGAGAGTTTCCAATGGACGAAGCGGGGCAAAAAGGCTTTCGCCGCAATTTCCGCGAGAAATTCGAAGGCGACCCGTCGCGCTCGCGCATCTACAAGGACGTCTCCAAAGGGATACCGACCGCAGGCATCGAGTATTACCTGCCGCTCTTTTTCGATCGCACCGCGCTCGTCACCGATTACCTGCCTGCGGGCACCACGGTCTGCGTCTACCCGGGGCTCTCGCGCGCGATCGAAGCGTTCTGGCAGGACACGCAAAGCCGCCATGCGATGCTGCGCGGCGATCTCGCGAATCCGGTGCTGCCGCCGCAGTCGCTTTTCCTCACGCAGGACCAGTTCTTCGGCGCGATCAAGGATTACCCGCGGCTCGAGCTCGCGGGCGCGGCGGTGGAGCCTCCCGCGGCCGGCGCTGAACCTTCGAGCGCGCCGCAAGACGATAAGGACGCGGCCACTGCGCCGCTGCCGCCGCTCGCGGTCGAGCGGCGCGCCGACGACCCCCTGCACAGGGTGAGGACGTTTCTCGAGCGCTTCGACGGCCGCGTGCTGCTCCTCGCAGAGAGCGCGGGACGGCGCGAAACGATGCACGAGTACTTCGCGGCGCACGGGCTCAAACCCGTAGCGGCGGCGACGTACGGCGAATTCGCGGCGGCCACCGACAAGCTCATGCTGGCGGCCGCACCGCTGCACGCGGGCTTCGTGCTGACCGGCGACCGCCTCGCGGTCCTCACGGAGAACGAGCTTTACGCCTCCCAGGTTCGCCAGCGCACGCAGCGCGAAACGAAGCGCGCGACGACCGAGTTCATGCTGCGCGACCTTTCCGAGGTCAAGATCGGCGACCCGGTTGTGCACGAGCAGCACGGCATCGGCCGCTACCTCGGGCTGCAAAGCATGAATCTGGGCGAAGGCGAAACCGAGTTCCTGACGCTCGAATACGCCGGGGGCGACAAGCTCTACGTGCCGGTTTCCAACCTCTATCTCATCAGCCGCTACAGCGGCGCCGCGCCGGATCAGGCGCCGCTGCACACGCTCGGCAGCGGCCAGTGGGAAAAAGCGAAGCGCAAAGCCGCGGCGCAGGTGCGGGACACCGCCGCCGAGCTCCTCAACCTCTACGCCCAGCGCGCCGCGCGCAAAGGCCACGCTTTCGGCCTGAAGCAGCACGATTACGAAGCGTTCGCCGAGACTTTCCCCTTCGAGGAGACGGCGGACCAGGCGGCTGCGATCAACGCGACGATCGAGGACCTGAAGAGCAGCAAGCCGATGGACCGGCTGGTCTGCGGCGACGTCGGCTTCGGCAAGACCGAGGTCGCGCTGCGCGCGGCCTTCGTCGCGGTCGCCGACGGCAAGCAGGTCGCCGTGCTGGTGCCGACGACGCTGCTCGCCGAGCAGCACTTCAACACCTTCAGCGACCGCTTCGCCGAATGGCCGGTGAAAATCGCCGAGCTGTCGCGCTTCCGCTCGGCGAAGGAGACCGGCGAGGCGCTCGCCGGTCTGGCCGCGGGCAGGATCGACATCGCGGTGGGCACCCACAAGCTGGTAAGCCGGGATGTGAAGTTCAAGAACCTCGGCCTGGTGATCATCGACGAGGAACACCGTTTCGGCGTGCGGCAGAAGGAACAGCTGAAGGCGCTGCGCGCCGAGGTCGACGTGCTGACGCTGACCGCGACGCCGATCCCGCGGACGCTCGCCATGTCGCTGGAGGGCCTGCGCGACTTCTCGGTGATCGCCACCGCGCCGCAGCGGCGGCTGGCGATCAAGACCTTCGTCGCCCGCTACGCGAAATCACTGATCCGCGAGGCGGTGCTGCGCGAACTGAAGCGCGGCGGCCAGGTGTATTTCCTGCACAACGACATCGACACCATCCGCAACGTCGAGGAGGAGCTGGCGCGGCTGCTGCCGGAAGCGCAGATCCGCATCGCCCACGGCCAGATGCGCGAGCGCGACCTCGAACTGGCGATGCGCGACTTCTACCAGGGCCGCTTCAACGTGCTCTTGTGCACGACCATCATCGAAACCGGCATCGACGTGCCGAACGCCAATACCATGATCATCAACCGCGCCGACAAGTTCGGGCTCGCGCAGCTCTACCAGTTGCGCGGTCGGGTCGGGCGTTCGCATCATCGCGCCTACGCCTACCTGGTGGTGCCGCATCGGCGCG
>CAZULX010000255.1:0-7307 GCA_964621335.1 uncultured Streptomycetaceae bacterium | reverse complement strand
GCTATCCGATGGGCGGTGTCGTCGACGGCAAGCACGGCGACAACGTCATGATCGCCCCGGCTTTCATCGTCGAGGAACAGCACGTGTTCGAGCTCGTGGAGAAGCTCAACCGCACGCTCGAAGACGTCCTCCCCGCGTAGGCGCTAGTTTAAAACTGGATTCCGAGTGAGCCCGCAGGATGGGAGGTAACGGAGGGAAACCACGCGGTTTCCCTCTGTTCGTGATATGGCAGCGCTGCGGGCGCGCACGGCAATAAAGAACGTGCTCGTCGTTATTCGACGAGTTGGTTCTTTATTGCGTAGTGCGCAATAGCAGCATTGCTGGTCACCCCGAGCTTCGCCAGGATGCGCGCGCGGTAAACGCTGACGGTTTTCACGCTGAGCGATAGCTGCACCGCGATCTCGCTCACCGTGCTGCCGCTCGCGATGAGGCACATCGTCTGGTATTCGCGGTTCGACAGCAGCTCGTGGGGTGGGCGGTCGCTGTCGTTGAGCACATGGCGGGCGAGCTCCTCGGCGACACCGGGCGTGACGAACTTCTTGCCCGTCGCCACGCGCCTGATGGCGTTCACGAGCTGGGCGGGCGCGCTCTGCTTGGTGAGATAGCCCGCGGCGCCGGCGCGCAGCGCCCGCACCGCGTACTGATTTTCCGGGTGCGTGGAGAGCATCAGGACAGCTATTTTCGGATGGTCCTTGGCGATGATCGCAAGGGTGTCCATGCCGTTCCTGTCGGGCATGGAGATGTCGAGGAGCACGACGTCGCACGGCTGCGTGCGTATCTGCGAGAGCGCTTCCGCGCTCGATTCGGCTTCGCCCACGACGGAGAGATCCTCGGTCTCCTCGATGATCTGGCGCAAGCCGCGCCGCAGTATCGCGTGGTCGTCCGCGATCAGCACCCGGATGGCGCCTTTGTCCTTAGGCACTCCGGGCATCCGCGTCGATCATGCCTGCGCGCCGCGGCACCCGCACCGCGACGCAGGTCCCGCGCGGCCGCGCGGTGCCTATGCTCACCGTGCCGCCGAGCTGCGCCGCGCGCTCTACCATGCCGCGCAGGCCGAACGAGGTGGGTTTCAGGCGGTCGGCTGCCGCGATGCCGGAACCGTTGTCGGTGACCGACAGCTCGACCTCGTCGTCGGTGCAGTCCAGGCGCACTTTCACGTGGCTCGCGCGCGCATGCTTCGCGATATTGGTGAGCGTTTCGCGAAAAATGCTGAAAAGCGCCATTTCGGTCTGGGGGGCGAGGTCGAGATGGTCACAGCCTACGCTTACCGCGGACAGAACGCCGGTGCGGTTCGAAAAATCGGCCGCCTGCCATTCGAGGGCAGCCACCAGGCCGAGATCGAGTATGCCGGGGCGGAGATCCTGGCCGATGCGGGTGATCGACGCGGCCGTCTGGTCGACCAGGGATTCGAGCGCGGCGAGCTTCTCCCGCGCCTTGGATCCGGCGGCGCCCAGCCGATCGGCGAGCCACAGCACGTCGATTTTGATCGCGGTCAGATTGCCGCCGATGTCGTCGTGCAGCTCGCGCGCGATCCTCGCGCGTTCGTGCTCCTTCGCGTTCTCCAGGTGGGTGGTGAGCTCGCGCATGCGCCGGCGCGATTCCACCATTTCGAGCTCCTGCGCCTTGCTCTTGGTGATGTTCGCCATGAAGCCTTCCCAGGCGAGACGGCCTTCCGCCACGCGGCGCGGCCGCAGGCGCATGTTGATCCATTTGATGATGCCGGTTTCGGCGGCGCGCACCCGGCCCTCCCAGTTCACCGGCGAGAGCGTATCGATCGAGCGCTGCATGTGCGCCGCGAGGATCTGGGCATCCGGCTTTTGCAGCAGCTGGAAGAACGCGGCGGGGTCGCTTTCCAGACGCGCCGGCGGCAGCTCGAGGAGCTCGATCGCGCCTTCGCTCACGTGGGAAAACTTGTAGCCGCCCGCGGTCTCGGTGACGAGCTGGAACACGACTCCGGGGAAATGGCTCACCAGGCCTTTCAATATCGCCTGGTGCTCGAGCAGGCGCTGCTCGGCGCGGCGCGCGGCGGCGCGCGCTTCGGTGTCGCGCAGCTGGCGCTCGATCGCGGGTACCAGGCGCGAGAGGTTGCGCTTCATGACGTAATCGTCGGCGCCCGCGCGCATCGCTTCCACGGCGTAATCCTCGCCCATGTTTCCCGATACGATGATGAAAGGGAGGTCGTAACCGCTGTCGCGCACGATCTGCAGAGCCGCGAGCGCGCCGAAACCCGGCATGTAGTAGTCCGAGATCACGATGTCCCAGGTGCCTTCGTGCAGGGCGCGCGACATGGCGGCCGGCTCGTCGACGCGGGTGATGAGCGGCTCGTAGGCCCTGCGCACTTCATACTCGATGAGCTCGGCGTCCGCGGGCGAATCCTCGGCGAGCAGTATGCGCAGCGTTCGTTTCATGCCCGTCAAGTATAACTATCCAGCGCCGGTAGGCGCATAAGCGCGCATTCGCGGCCGGAGGCGTAGCCGAAGGAGCGGCGTAGACCTTTCCCCGCAGCCGAAGGAGCGGCGTAGACGTTACTCCGTCGAAACCTCGAAAAAGAAGGTCGCGCCTTCGCCCGGCTTGGATTCGGCCCAGAGCCGACCCGCGTGGCGGCGGATTATGCGCTGCACTGTCGCAAGCCCTATGCCCGTTCCTTCGAACTGGGACGCCGGGTGCAGGCGCTGAAAAGGCTGGAAGAGCTTATCCGCGTAAGCCGGGTCGAAACCCGCCCCGTTGTCTCTCACGAAGAACGTCTCGGGTGCATCGGGCAGCGTGCCCACCTCGATCACGGCGTCCTCGCGCTTGCGTGTGAACTTCCAGCCGTTGGCGAGCAGGTTTTCGAAGAGCACCCGCATCAGCCGCGGATCGGCGTAGGCCCGCATGCTGCGCTGCACCGTCCAGCTCATGCTGCGGTCGGGTTCGCGCGCCTGTAGGTCCTCGAGTATCGCGCGCGCGGTCGCGCTCATGTCGGTGTCGGCGCGCCGCAGGTCGTGGCGGCTGATCTGCGAGAGCTCGAGGAGCGCCTCGATCAGGTTCTCCATCTGCACGCCCTGGCTTACGATGCGGTCCACCATCTTAAGCGCCTCGCCGGAGACGAGTTCGCTCTGCTTCAGCATCTCGGCGTAACTGCGCATGCCCCGCAGCGGTGCGCGCAGGTCGTGCGAAACCGATTCGGAAAACGCTTCCAGCTCCTTGTTGACGGCGGCGAGCTGCTGGGTGCGCTCCTCGACGCGCCGTTCGAGGTCGAGGTTCAGGCGCACGACCTGCTGCTCCGCGCGCTTCTGGTCGGTCACGTCCGAGATGATGCCGTCCCAGACGGGGGCCTCGCCCTTCTTGTAGGCCGGCGCGGCGTGCACGCGCATCCACCGCAAGCCGTCGCCTTTCATGATCGGCACGGTCACGTCCCACCCGCTCGCCCGTATCACCGCCCGGGAGAGCGCGCGCAGCAGGTCCCGGCGATAGGCGGGCGGGATTTTCCAGAGCACCTGGCGCGGACGCTCGAGCACCGATTTCGCCGAGACGCCCCACAGCGCTTCGACCTGCGCGCTCATGAAAGTGAGGGCGATCGTGTTGCGCTCGCCCACCCGTGCCTGAAAAACCGCGCTCGGCACCGTGCGCACGATTTTCTGAAGCTGCTCCTCGGCCTGCAGGCGCGACAGGACGAGACCCACGTGCAGGCCGATGTTGCGCAGCGCGCTTTCGAGCATTTCGTTCTGCGGGTCCTTGCGGGTCGAGAAGAGCTCGATCACCGCCACCGCTTCCCCGCCGAAGCGCACCGGCACCGCCACGCGCGAGAGAAAACCCGCCGCGAGCGCGGCCTGGGCGCGCGGGAGGTCGTGACGGTCGGCGAGGTGCGTGCGCCACAGCACTTCGCCGGTATTCCAGGCGTGGGTCGCCACCCCTTCCGGCGCCGGACCGGCCAGCCCTTTCGCGAGCGGCATCACGCTCGCCGGATCGATGCCGGGGGCGGCCCACTGCGTCTGGACCTGCCATTCGCGCGTCAGCGGATTGCGGACCGCCCAGTGCCCGTAAGCGAATCCGAGCCCGCACAGCGCGGCCACGACCTCGCCCGCGAGCTGGTCGACGGTGGCGGCGGAAGAGAGGACGGTCGCGATACTCGTCTCGGCGCGCAGCAGCGCTTCGGAAAGCTTCTCCTGGGTGATGTCGCGCACGGTGCCGGTGAAGCGCCGCACCCCTGCGAGGCGCTGCTCGGCGACGCCGAGCCTGATGGGGAACTCCGTGCCGTCCTTGCGCAGCGCTGTGAGCTCCAGGCCCGGCCCGCCGATGATGCGGGCCTTCCCGGTTTCGAGATAGCGCTGGAGGTACATGTCGTGCCGGTCGCGGTCGGGCGCCGGCATCAGCATAGACACATTGCGACCGACGAGCTCGTCCGCGGTATAGCCGAACGTGCGCTCGGCGGTCGGATTTACGCGCTCGATGACCCCGCGCTCGTCGATGACGATGATGCTTTCGAGCGCCGTCCTGTACATCGCCTGCAGCTTCGCCTCCTCGGAGGCGAGCGCCGTTTGCAGGGAGTGCATCTGACCCACCGCGGCGGCGCGGCGCGAGAGCTCGGACGCCTGCCGCCGCGCCATCAACAGCATGATGAGCACGAGCGAAACCACGGCGCCGGCGAGTATCGCGCCCTGGATCGTCCATTCCTCGAGCGCTTCCGCTTCGGAGATCGCGGCGTGCACGACCAGCGGGTAATCCGGCACCGCCTGGCTGAGCACCAGGTAGTGCTTGCCGTCCTCCGGGTTCTTGTGACGCATTTCGGCGGGGCCCGGAAACAGCTCTCCCGGCCGGCCCTCCGGGGGTGACTTCGCAGCGAGCACCGGCGCGTCCGGGTGCTGCAGCAGGGGCTCGTTCTGCGGAGTCGTGAGCGCTATCTTCACCGACGAGCGTCCCCGCCAGACGTTGAAGAGATCGCCGAAATGGCGCTCGGACAGCCGCATCAGCAGCGTCCCGCCGTTCGCATTGTCCGGCCGGGGAACGGTGCGTTGAATGTAGAGTCCCGCGGGATCGCGGCCGGAGCCGGTGACGACGGTCAGGCCATCGACCAGGCGCGCGGCCGGAAACGCCGCCGCCGCCCCGGGGCTGCCACCCTGACTGTAGTAATGGCGCTCGCCGGCGCCGTCGGTATACGCGATGGCCGCAGCCTGCGCGATGCTCGCGAGGTTGCGCGGCAGCAGGCCCTCGCGCTCGGCCCCATCTTCCAGCAGCCCTGGATGCAGCTTCGCCGCGTCGATGATGCGCAGCAGATTGCGGTCGGCTTCGAGGATCTCGCGCGAGGTCTGCTCGGCGAGGCCGTACGCAACGTGCTGGAGGTTTCTGACCGACGCGTCGAGGTTGTGCTCGCGCAACTGCATCAGCGCGAACACCGTCGCCACCAGCGCTGCGATGCCGATCAGCGCGGAGACGAGGACGGCGCGTCGGGCGAGGCCGACGAGCGCCGGGGAAGAACCCGCAGGTCCGTTGCCGCCCTCCTGGGGGCCGTCGTGCTGCCCGGAGGCCTCCCTGTCAGCTACCGCCATGTGTGGTTGCCACTGCTACGGCTCCTCGCGCGAATCCGGTCCGTTGCGCCGCGTGCTCTCGTTTTTGTTTAACCGGAACCCGAAGTGTATTGAAAATTCAAGCTTCTGGCTGTCAGGAGAAACCGACAAATAGGGTTTCGGCGCATAAAGTCACGCTGGCGCGGTGTCGTTAACGCTGTAGCCGGCACTTTTGCGGGCCCCAGCGAGGCTTATGGCCCTTTCAGCGCAAGACGCGCCGACCCGAGAATTTGTCTTCACGACCGCGGATTTCGAGCGTATCCGCAAGCTCATACGCGAAAAAGCCGGGATCGCGCTCGCGCCGAGCAAGCACGAGATGGTGTACAGCCGGCTCGCGCGGCGTCTGCGCGCGCGCGGGCTTGCCCGCTTCTCCGAATACGTCGCGCTGCTCGACGGCAGGGACGCGGCCGAATGGCAGGCTTTCGTCAATTCGCTCACGACCAATCTCACTTCTTTTTTTCGCGAGCCGCACCACTTCACCGCGCTCGCCTCGCACGTCGAGCGCACGCGGCGCAGCCGCCGCGAAGTGCGGGTCTGGTGCGCCGCATGCTCGACGGGCGAGGAGCCGTATTCCATCGCCATGACGCTCGCGGACGCTTACGGCAGCTACGCCCCCAGCGTATCGATCATCGCGACCGACGTCGATACCGGAGCGCTCGCCGCGGCGGAAGCGGGTGTCTATCAGGAAGAGCGCGTGGCGCGGCTTCCTCCCGATCAGCAGCGGCGCTTTTTCCTGCGCGGTGCTGCGAGCCGCCCCGCGGGCACGGTGACCGTGAGACCCGAGCTGCGGCGGCTCGTCACGTTCCACCAGACGAATCTCCTCGACACGCGCTGGCCGGTGAGCGGGCTTTTCGATGCGGTCTTCTGCCGCAACGTGATGATTTATTTCGACACGGCGACGCAGCGCCGGGTGCTGCGGCGCTTCGCCCCGCTGATGCAGCCCGACGGGCTCCTTTTCGCCGGGCATTCAGAGAGCTTTCTGCACTCGGCGGATCTCTTTCGCCTCCGCGGCAACACCGTGTATGAGCTCGCGAGCGTCGGCGCGTCATGAAAGAAACGGGGGGCGCGGAGGCGCTGCCGCTCGCTGCTGCGCGTGCAACGGACGCGGTGATCGTCATCGGCGCTTCGACCGGAGGCACCGAGGCGATCAGGGAGGTGCTCGTGCGCATGCCGCACGACTCGCCGCCCATCCTCGTGGCCCAGCACATGCCTGAAGGCTTCACGCCGGCGTTCGCCGCGCGGCTCGACCGGCTGTGCCGGATCCGGGTGAAGGAAGCCCATACCGGCGAACGCCTCCTCCCGGGGCATGCCTACATCGCGCCCGGGCATTCCCATCTCCTGGTGAAGCGCAGCGGTGACGGTCACGTGACTCATTTGAGCCGCTCCGATCCGGTCAACCGCCACCGGCCTTCGGTCGATGTCCTCTTCCGCTCGGCCGCGAAGGCGGGTGCCGGCAGCGTCATCGCGGTCATCCTCACGGGCATGGGCAAGGACGGCGCGGCCGGCATGGCGGAACTGCGCCGGGTAGGCGCGTACACGATCGCCCAGAGCCGCGAATCGTGCGTGGTTTTCGGCATGCCCAAGGAAGCGATCGCGCTCGACGCCGTCGATGCTGTGGTCGCTCTCGAGGACGTAGCGCAAGCGGTACTCGCGCGTCTCGCCCTTCGCCAGAAAGGGTGACGGCTACCGAAGAAGTGACGGCAAATCGCTTTGGAAACAACCCCTTCTCGTCACTCCTTCGGTAGTCTTCACTCTTTGCAATAG
>CAZULX010000254.1:0-2693 GCA_964621335.1 uncultured Streptomycetaceae bacterium | reverse complement strand
TCGTAGCGCTGTGTCTCGTATCGTTCGCAGGCGCCGCCGCGATCGCCCAGGAAGCCGACAAGCCGTTCGAGCCTCAAGTCGGCCAGGAAGGCAAGGACGTGATCTGGGTGCCGACGCCGTACGTGCTGGTCGAGAGAATGCTGGACATGGCCAGGGTCACGCCGAAGGATTTCGTGATGGATCTGGGCTCGGGTGACGGGCGCAACGTGATCGGCGCGGCCAAGCGCGGCGCGCACGCCCTCGGCGTCGAGTACAACCCCGACATGGTCGAGCTCTCGAAGCGCAACGCGGCGAAAGAAGGCGTCTCCGACAAAGCGCAGTTCGTTGAGGGAGACATGTTCGAAGCCGACGTTTCCAAAGCGTCGGTGCTCGCTCTTTTCCTGCTCACCGACAATCTGGACAAGCTCGCGCCGAAGTTCCTCGCAATGCGTCCGGGCACGCGCATCGTTTCGAACGGCTTCGAGATCAGCGGCTGGACGCACGAGGAGATGCAGAAAACGGAAGGCGATTGCGGAAGCTGGTGCACGGCGTATCTGTATCTCGTGCCGGCGAAAGTCGCGGGCAGCTGGCGTCTGGGGAGCGGCGAGCTCGCGCTCGCGCAGGTCGCGCAGACGATCACGGGCACTTTCACTGCCGGCGGCAGGACGACCCCGGTCACCAACGGGCGCATCCGCGGCGATCAGATCACCTTCACCGCCGCAGGGTCCGATTACACCGGCCGCGTGAAAGGCCAGACGATGCAGGGCCGCGCGAAAGGCATGACGAGCGGCGCGTGGAGCGCAACCCGCTCCGACTTGTAAGCGTTCGATCGGCGGGCCCGTGCCGCTGCGCACGCTCGAAGTCGACGTCGCGATCATCGGCGCCGGCACGGCCGGCCTGACCGCGCTCAGCGCGGCCAGGAAGCACGGTGCGTCGCTCGCGCTGATCGAGGGCGGTCCCTACGGCACCACCTGCGCGCGCGTGGGCTGCATGCCGAGCAAGCTTCTGATAGCGGCCGGCGAAGCCGCACATGCAGCGCAACGCACCGCCGCTTTCGGCGTCCACGTCGAGGGCGCGGTGCGCATCGACGGCCGGGAGGTGATGGCGCGCGTCAAAGTGGAGCGCGACCGCTTCGTCGGTTTCGTGCTGAGCGACGTCGAGCGCATCCCCGAAGCCGAGCGCCTGCGCGGCCACGCGCGCTTCGTCGACGACCACACGCTCGCTGTCGGCGATCACACGCGCGTCGAGGCGCGCAGCGTCGTGATCGCGAGCGGCTCGCGACCTTCGTACCCCGAATCCTTCGGACAGCTCGGGGATCGTCTCGTCACCAGCGACGACGTGTTCGATTGGGACGATCTGCCGGAATCGGTTGCGGTGATCGGCCCCGGCGCGATCGGACTCGAGCTCGGCCAGGCGCTGTATCGTCTTGGCGTGCGCGTGGCCGTGTTCGGGCGCGGCGGCCGGTTCGGACCTCTGAGCGACCCGCAGGTGCGCGACTACGCCATCGGCTGCTGCGCCCTCGAATTCAGTCTCGAGCCCGACGCGCAGATCGCCGACATGCGGCGCGCAGGCTCTCGCGTGGCGATTCGCCGCAAGGACGGCGATGGGAAAGAGCTGACCGAGCACTTCGACTGCGTGCTCGCGGCGACCGGGCGCAAGTCGAACGTGGACACGCTCGGAATCGGGAACACGACGCTCGAGCTGGATAAAACCGGCGTGCCGTTTTTCGATCCGCGCACGGCGCGGGCACGCAATGCCGCGGGCAACGCTCCGATTTTCATCGCGGGCGACGCGGACGAATTCATTCCCCTGCTGCACGAAGCCGCGGACGAAGGCCGCATCTCCGGGGAGAACGCCGCGCGGCTGGCGGCAGGAAAACCGCCGGTCCCGGGAATGCGCCGCGCGCCGCTCGGGATCGTCTTCACCGATCCGCAGATCGCGATCGTCGGCGGCGGCTTTCGCGCGCTGAAAGAAGGCAGCTTCGCCATCGGCGAGGCCGGCTTCGAGGACCAGGGCCGTGCCCGCATCCTGCTCAGGAACAGCGGGCTGCTGCACGTCTACGGCGAGATCGGGAGCAGCCGCTTCCTCGGCGCGGAGATGATCGCGCCCGATGCCGAGCACCTCGGCCATCTGCTCGCGTGGGCGCTGCAGAACGAGATGACCGTCGGCGCGATGCTGGAGATGCCTTTCTACCATCCGGTGATCGAAGAAGGATTGCGCACCGCGCTCCAGGATCTCGCGCGGCAGCTCGCGCCCCGGTCGCCGGCACACAAACGCGAAGCATGAACCGGATCAGGTCGGTTCCGCGCGAACCCGCGAACCCTGGCGAACCGGAGCCGCCCAAAGGCTGGCGCCTCGGGTTTGCGGCGGGCGTCGCAACCGTGCTCTCGCTCCTCTTGAGCGTCATCTATTTCTCCGGCTTCTGGATCACCACCGCGGCCGGCGAGCTGGAAGCGCCGCGGGTAGTGGAGCCGGTCCTGCGCGCGGCGACTGCCGGCGGCGATGCGGTGTTCGTGCTCACGGCGCAACAGGAAACCCGCCTCGTCGGCGGGCGGCCAGCCGGTGGTACCTGAGCCGCGCGCCACCGGCTGCTGACCCAACTCGATGGATTCGATCCTCGACCTGAAGCTCCTGGGCGCCGATCTGGATGCGCACACCGGACAGCGTGCTGGTGGTGCACCGCGACCGTATCGACACCGAAGGGCGTCTCCACC